>PLSN01000464.1 GCA_003165135.1 Bacteroidota bacterium | reverse complement strand
CTACCAATTTCGCCACCCGGGCAATATCATGATAGAAAAGTCCGCAACAGCGGACTCACATTTCGTCAGTGGATGCAAAAGTAAACTTTCAGCTGTAATTGTAAAATCCTTTTCCGGACTTCTTTCCAAAATGTCCTGCATCCACCTTCTGCTGCTGTATCCGAGAGGGACGAAATTTCGCATCCTGATGGAAAGAACTATATAATGAGGAAGTAACAGCAAAGTTGATGTCGTTGCCTACGGCGTCCATGAGGGTAAACGGCCCCATACGGAAGCCCGCAGACTCCATGAGTGCATCTATGGTCTCAAACGGCGCTACGCGCTCCTCCAGCATCCGTAGGCTCTCTACATAGTAGTGTCGCGCTACGCGGTTTACGATGAAACCGGGTGAATCCTTTGCTACAACGAGCGTCTTGCCTATTTTGCCTGTGAGCACTTTCATGGTTTCTGTCACTTCTGCTGATGTTTCAGCGCCTGATATGACCTCGACCAGCTTCATGATATGGGCAGGGTTAAAGAAATGCATACCTGCGACGCGGCTTGGATTTGGGATGCCCGCTGCTATTTGTGTGATAGGAATAGAGGATGTATTTGATGCGAGTATGGTAGTGGGAGGATTGATCTCCGCGATCTTTTTAAATAGTTCGCGCTTTGCCTCCAGTTTCTCTACGATGGCCTCTATCACTACTTCCGCATGCAGAGTATTGATATCGCCTGTGTATTGGATCTTTGCGATCGTATCGTTTTTGGCTTGTTCAGTGAGCTTTCCTTTTGATACTGCTCCGCTGAGATTAGCAGTGATGTCAGCTTTGGCTTTATCGAGTTGAGCGGGATTGAGGTCGAAAAGCCTTACGGCGTAACCTGCCTGTGCGAATATCTGTGCGATGCCCGCACCCATGGCCCCGGCACCTGCTACAGCTATAGTTTTAATATTGTCGATCATTGGTAAGTATGATTTTTTGAAACCCTCAAAGGGTTTAGAACCCTTTGAGGGTTAAAAATAAAATTTATCCTGCGTGAAAAAACTTCAGCATGATCCATTTGTAGAGATCATTACCATTGGCAAATATCATCAGGGCGAGTATGAAAACCAATCCAACCTTTTGAATATTCTCCACCACTTTTTCATTAAGCGGGCGGCGAATGATCATTTCTATCAGGAGCATAATGACATAACCTCCGTCCAGCATCGGTATAGGCAGCAGATTGGCTACGGCGAGTATCAGCGATACAAATGCCGTCAGGGTCAGGAAGCCCAGCAGGTCCATATCATTGTGATACATAGATGCCATCGTGCCGAAACCGCCGAGTTTTTTGTAAGCCTTGACCTTAGGGCTGAAAATCAGTTTAAATTGTTTGAGGTAATACTTCATAGTGCGGAAAGCTTTGGTCCAGCCCGCTCTAAATGAACCTAACAAGCTGTAATTGATCTCGGTCACGTCGAGATAGCCTTTGAGCGACTTCATATCAGTAGCCACTCCGAAGCCAAGCAAACCTGATTGAGGTACAGTGACTGTGGCATGCATTGTGTCTTTGCCTCTCAGGAAAGTAATGTTTGCCTCTTTGCCTTTCAGTCCGGCGAGCACAGATGGAGCGTCATTGAAATAATGAATGACAGAGTCGTTAAGTCCTATGATGACATCACCTTTTTTGAGTTTGTCTTTGATCACAGTTTCTTTGGTAAAATCGCCGACTATGCATGGTCGGTGAAAATCGATCATATTGTGATCGCTTGATGCTACTGCTTTAGCTACGAAATCATCAGGTATCGTAATGGTCTTTATCTCACCGTTTCTTCTTACCTCTACTGTATGGACATCATCCATGAGTAGCTGGGTAGGTATGAGGAGGAAGCTGATGAACTTCTGTCCACCATCATGGCTTAGTATCATATCGCCATTGCGGAAACCGGCCTCTATAGCCAGTGAGTCGCAGACGATGCCATTTTTCACACCATCGGCAGGCAGGTATACATCACCTGTCCAGAATAGTATCTGTGAGTAGATGACCCAGCCCAGCAGGATATTCATGATGATGCCGCCGAGCATGATGATGAGCTTTTGCCAGTTTTTCTTGGAGCGGTACTCGTCTGGTTTAGGAGGGAGTTTCATGGCTTCTTCATCCATGCTTTCGTCCATCATACCTGCTATCTTGACATAGCCGCCCAGCGGAAACCAGCCTATACCGTATTCGGTATCACCGATCTTCTTTTTGAAAAGGGCAAAATTGAGTAGTGTCGGTATCGGAAAGAGAAAGTCAAAAAACAAATAGAACTTTTCGACCCTGGTCCCGAACGCACGCGCGGCAATAAAATGCCCGAATTCGTGGAGCACTACCAGAATGGAAAGGCTCAAAATGAAATATAAAGTACCCATGTATATTGTATCAGATTAAATATAAGAGGCGCAAATGTAGCAAAAAAGGGGCAAGGTGCCACGCTATACCTTGACGCAGGCCTGATATTGAGGTATTTTGGCTGAATTATAGGCCCTGACTATCAGGATATATACAATGATTTAACGCAGTTCAGCTTATTTCGCACCTGTAGCTTTAGGTGCAGGAGTGGCTTTGGTGGGAGGTCCCAGCTCTTTAGGGTTCTTCTTTTGCTCCATTTGTGCCAGATTCCCTTTAGCCAAAACAAAGTCAGGGTAGATCTGTAATGACTGATTGAAGAATTCTTTGGCATTCGCATCCTGATTGAGGTCCAGCGCCACTATACCTTTTACATTGAGCGCAGCGGCCTTCATGGGTACACTCTGAGCGGTGCCATTACTATTGCGGATGCTTACATTTTGTTTACCAGCTGCCTCATTGCCTATGATCTGGTCGAGCGATGCTACACACTCACCATAGCGTTTCAGCTGGTATTGCAGCGTAGATATCTGATATAGATAGAATAACTGTTTGTCTGCTGCGTATAGCTGCTCATAGTCGGCGAGGGCATCTTTGACGAGTCCAAGAGACTGCTTGGATACAGCTACCATCTCGAGGATATCATTGCGTTTAGGATTTTCTTTCAGGATCTCTTCGCCGATCGTGTATGACTGTCCGTAGCGCTCACCGGCGAAATATACCAGCGCCAGAGAATCACGTAGGTCCTTACGGTCCGGCTTGAGTGCCATGGCATTGTATAGGGCTGAGATGGCCACGTTCAGGTCATAATATTTCAAGGCAGTAGCATATACTTTCATCTGGGTATCAAAAGCATCCTGTGCACGTACCGTAGTGGTCAAAAGTACTATTGACAAAAAGAGAGTGATCAATGATTTTTTCATGTTCGGATTTTATTTGGACGATAAAGATATGTTTTTTGTCAAATGTAAGAAATGACCTTCGTGATTTAACCGATTATTGATTCGGCTTTTAGTCCGGAGATGTATTTTTTCATGGGTTCGCGTGTGGCGATGGCCATTTCGCGTGCTTTTTCGGCAAAATCTTTTCCTCCTGAGGCATATATGATCTGTCTGGCAGAGTTGATCAGCAGGCCTCCGCGTGAGTTGATGCCTGCTTCGCAGATCTCGGCTACATCTCCGCCCTGTGCACCTACTCCCGGCACGAGGAAGAAATGGTCCGGTGCTATCTGTCGTATAGCTTTGAGTTCCTGAGGGTGAGTGGCTCCGATGACAAACATCAGGCGCTCAGGCCCACCCCATTGTTGCGCTTTTTTTATGACTTGCTCGTATAGCCGTACTCCGTTACTTTCAGTAAACTGAAAGTCTTTTGAGCCCTTGTTTGATGTGAGGCCGAGCAGTATCACCCATTTGTCTTTGTAATCCAGAAAAGGTGTGACTGAGTCCTCGCCCATATAGGGGGCCACAGTGATAGAGTCAAAGTTCAGCCATTCGAAGAAAGCTTTGGCATACATGCGCGAGGTATTGCCTATGTCACCGCGTTTGGCATCTGCTATAGTGAAAGCTTCGTCCTTGTGCTGATTTAGGTATTTGATGGTTTTCTCCAGTGCCTGCCAGCCTTTGATGCCCATTGCTTCGTAGAAGGCGATATTAGGCTTGTAGGCTACCGCTATGTCCAATGTGGCGTCTATGATCTGTTTGTTGAATTCAAAGATGGGATCTTCATATTCGAGCAGGTGTTTAGGGATGAGAGCAAGGTCTGTATCAAGGCCCACACACAGCAATGACTCCTTACGTTTGATAAGGGAGGTAAGTTGGTTAATATTCATGTTGTTATTGTATGCTAAGGTTGACGGCGATCACACTTTTGATTTCCGGCACCGCCTGTTTGACTGCTGTTTCGATGCCCGCCTTCATGGTCATAAAACTCTGAGGACAGCTGCTGCATGAACCCAAAAGACGCAGGCGCAAAACCCCTTCGTCAGTTATATCCACTATTTCTATATTACCACCATCATCTTTGAGATATGGTCGCATAGTATCCAGCGAGGCTTCGATCTTGTCCAGTATGTCTGTATCGGTCATCATTATCGGCTGCAAGTTAACAGTATTTCGGCAGAAGGACAAAAAGAGAATTAGGATAGCGCAATGATCACTTCGCGTGCCAACTCACGATCAGGTCAGCCACAGCCGAAATTTCCTCAGAGCTCAGTTTATCCTTAAAAGATGGCATTTTGTTTTTGCCCAGAGTGATACTTTTTATTAAACTGACCTTGTTTAAATCTATGGTTTGCAGATTCGGAGTGCGCTCATCCTTGATACCCTTTGGTCCATGGCAGCGAGCGCAATTATGGCTGAACACAGTGGCGCCGTCGATCGCTTTGGCAGCAGATGATGTTGGAGCTGATTTCTTGGTGCAGGATGCGATCAAAACAATGAACGCTAAAATGAGGAAGTTATATTTTTTCATAATGAGCAGTTTATACAAATATAAATAAATAAGATGATTCTGTCGTTTTCAAAGCGAGACTATTTTCAATCTTCTATGGTCTGTATTACGTACCTTTATTATGAATCTTAAAACATTCTCCTCGCTCAATCGTTTCACATAATAAACCCAATCATATGAATAGCAAGATATCAATCACTCTGATATGCATGGCAGCTATGGTCATGTCATTCGCACTGGTACAGAACTGGAACATAGCAGACAGTAGTAAAATATCGTTCAAGATCAAAAGTGCCCTAGGCATCGTAGATGGCTCTATAGGCGGGCTGAAAGGCACTGTCTCGTTTGATCCTAATGATCTTTCGCATAGCAATCTGGATGTGACACTCGACCTGGCGACCATCACCACCGGAAACGGGAAACGCGATAAAGACATCAAAGAGGAAACAACCTGGTTTGACAGTGCCAAATACCCAAAGCTCGCTTTCAAATCAGCCGCTGTGACCAAAACAACCGGCGGATACTCGGTAGATGGTACCCTGACCATCAAGGGCACAGCAAAGAAAGTTCAGATACCATTTACATTTGCTGATGCAGCAGGCGGTGGGACTTTCACCGGTACGTTGAAACTAAATCGCCTAGACTATGGTGTGGGGAAATCTACAATGATGGTAAAGGACACTGTAGATGTGACGATCACAGTGCCGGTGAAAAAATAGCGACTCCTTATTTCTTATTTTCTTCACCCTCACCACCGGTATCCTTACTATCAGGAGTGAATGTAGTTTTGCCAAACTGATAAGTGAGTGTCAGGTATCCTACACGTGTCTCGCTGCTGTATTGGTTATGCACGACGAGCTGGTCAGGAACTATGGTTGTAGATCGCCAGTTTTGTGTTTTGAATATATCCCTGCAGCTGAGAGAGATCGTGAACTTGTCTTTAAAAAATTTCTTCTTGATCGTAGCAGTGATATTGCCGACAGGCTTGGTTCTTTTTTGCGCTTCCACCCAGCCGGTATTGCCCCAGCCATTGAGCTGAAAGCTTGCATTCTTCCAGAATTTTAAAGTGGTATTGCCCCAAAATCCTGCCTCGCCGCCCTGTGTATGTATCTCGACTCCATTTAGCGGATAGTTATACCAGTGATAAGTATAACCCGTCGACAGGGATGCATCCCACCATTTGAATAATTTCAGATTGGCATAAACAAAGACTCCCGCATTGTCTCTTGTGCCTGAGTTCTCCATGCTGGAGTATGTTATTTGATTGGAGTCTGTGTGACTTATGTTTTGAAAGGTGTTATTGGTATGAGAATAGGATGTACTTACACCAAAGGATTGTTTATTTTTATTGCCATTGTATGCCAGCTCAAAGTTATTGGTAAAGGATGGTTGCAGCTCAGGATTGCCCTGCCATACAGAGTAAGGTGAACTGTATGATATAGTGCTATTGAGCATCCAGAATGATGGCCTGTCTATCCTCCGGCTGTAACTGAGACCGATATTGTGGTCATCGGTAAACCTCCAACCTACAGAGCAGCTAGGAAAGAGGTTGGCATAATTCTGATCTACCTTTGCCATCTCAGAGTAGATATAAGTATTCTCCCATCGCAGTCCTCCTGAGTAGGAGAATTTTTTAAGCGAACCAGTGTAGATCACGTAGGCTGCAGTGATGCTCTGTGTATAATTGAATTTATTGCTCTGCAAGGTGTCGAGCACCTGTGGAGCATCTATATCGCTATATACATTGTTGTAATTATTGTGAAGGTTGACCTCTTCTTTGAAGCCGGTTTCGATCTTTGAGCCTACTCTTTTGAGCGGAACGCTGTAATCAGTTTTGAGAATAAAATTCTGGTTAAAGCCGCCATTATCTGTTCTCTTATAANNCCGATGTGTCGATCTCATCAGACAGTGTATCATAAGCTCGGGAAACATTCAGTCCGCTCCGGGCATCCTTATTGATAGAATGGATGAGGTCAATGGTCCAGGTGTGGTCTGCGCTGTCCCATGTTTGGCGATAGCTGAGATTGTTGGAGAAATTCTCCGAATGATAATTGCTGGAGTTTTGAAACCTCCGCAGGCTCAGAGCAGGATCAGTAGGATCATCGATGGTCTGAGTACCTGTATTGGCATTTGTCCCGGTGTTGTAGTTTCCGCTGAAACTATAAGTGAAAGTGTGGTACTTGTCAGGGCTGTAATCAACACCTGCCCTGCCGCCGCCGCTTTCATTAAAGTTAGAACCTGTGTTGGATGAGTTGAATTGTGATACTGTATTCTCGACAGTTACTGTCCTTTGCTCGCTGCCCTGGTATGATGTGGTCTCATTGCGGTAATATGCATTGGCAAAAAGATTGAACTTCCCTTTTTTGTAATTGATGTTGCTCGAGAGATTTCCCTTATTAAATACTGTCCCTATGCCTGCAGATACAGATCCATTGAGGCCCTCTAGCTTTCCTTTTTTCAGAATGGTATTGATCACCGCACCACCACCACTGGCATCGTATTTGGCAGAGGGGCTGGTGATGACCTCTATTTTCTCGATGTTCTTTGCAGAGATCGATTTCAGGAAAGCCTCCGGATTAGCATCTGCCAGAGGCGATGGCCTGCCGTCTACCAGATAGCGTATACCTGATTTGCCTTTCACGGTCACGTCGCCATCCTGAGATACTGATACGCCGGGTATTTTCTGTAGCGTCTCCATGATCGTTTCACCGCCATCGGTCACAGACTTTGCCACATCGAATGTCATTTTGCCTGCCTCAAATTTCATTACGGGTTTTTCTGACAGGATCACTGTTTCGGCGAGTTGTTTGGCGCTGGAGGCGAGTTTTATTTTATCAAGCTGCGCGTTGATTTTATCTTTAGAAAGGCTGATCGTGATCGTTTTCTTTTTGTACCCAATATAGCTGCACTCCAGCTCATAGGTGCCCATAGGCAGATGCGCAAATTTGAATTTACCCGCAGAGTCTGTCATAGCTGATTTGAGGATAGTAGTAGTGCCGGGAGTTTTGATAGAGATCGCAGCGAATTCTACCGGCTCGGCATTGACAGAATCTATGACAGTGCCGGAAATAACTCCTATACCCAGCTGGCAGAA
>PLSN01000440.1 GCA_003165135.1 Bacteroidota bacterium | reverse complement strand
TATTGGGAATATGGTGCCGTGAAAGAGTTAAAAAAATTCCGCAGCGTATACTCCGGTATCAAAACACTGAGCATAGCCGGCAAGACCCACATATACTGGACCGGGGCCGATGACGGCAGCCAAAGCTCCTATGTCTTTGATGCTATATGGGATGGCAGTAGCGCAAAGGTCAGTGACACGATCAGCTTCGCACCTGTCAGTCCCGCACCGCTTGCCTTGGCGAATGACATAGCGATAAATAAAGAAGGTGGTGAGGACTACATGTATGTAGTGCTGAACGGCAACAACCAGCTGGTCAAACTCCGCATTAGTGATAAGCAGATAATATGGACTGTACCGGTGGGTATGGCACCATACGGCATAGTGATCAGTAGCGGCAAGGCATACGTGACCAACTGGGCAGGCCCGGTTCCTACTGACACGACAAGAGAGACCGCAGGCATCCCCTATGGCAAAGTATACATCGACCACCGCACAGGCGGCACACTGCCCGGCACAGTGTCAGTCATAGATATAAATACCGGAAAAGTTCTCAGTGAAATATCTGTCGACCTTCACCCCAGCGCCATCATCGCAAGTCCTGACGGCAGCAAAGTATACATCGCAAATGGCAATAGTGACAATGTCTCTGTGATCGACGCCAAAACTGACAAGCTCAGCCAGACGATCTCTGTGCGACTCAATGCACCTGTCAATACCTACGTCGGCGATGCACCTAATGCCCTCGCTATAGATACGGCAGCTACTACCCTCTATGTGGCCAATGGCATGGACAATGCTATCGCTGTAGTATCACTCGTTGGTACACCTGCGGTGAAAGGTTTCATTCCTACTGAGGCATACCCTGCAGGTCTCGCACTGACTGGCGATAATCTCTATGTCTGCAATCTCGAAGGCGAAGGTGCCAGGGTCAAAGAAAAAGACAACTCTTATAATTCGCATCACCAAAAAGCAACTGTATCAATTATCGCTCTGCCAAAAGAAAATGAACTGCCTGCACTGACCAAACGCACTGAGGAAGCCAATATGCAGTTTCGCACTAAACTCTCACAGCTGCTACCGCGTCCCGATGCCACACCAAAGCCTGTGCCTGACAGGATCGGCGAACCATCCAGCATCAGGCATGTGATATATATCATCAAAGAAAATCGCACCTATGATCAGGTTCTGGGAGATATGAAAGAAGGTGATGGCATGAGTTCGTTGTGTATGTTCTGTGACTCGGTCACTCCTAATGAGCACCTGCTGGCACACAGTTTTTTACTGCTTGACAATTATTATGCCTCCGGCAAATCATCTGCCGAAGGGCATCAATGGACTGATGCTGCCATGACATCTGACTATGTAGAGAAATCTGTCCGGGCTTGGTTTCGCAGCTATCCGCATGTGCAGGATGATGCGCTGGTGGAGAATAAAGAAGGTTTCATCTGGAATGATGCCCTCGATCACGGCAGGTCTNNAAGGTCTGTGCGCATCTATGGCGAAGCATGTCTGCCTGAATGGGAAGGCAAACGCGAGTGGAACTATGTCTATGACCTTTTCAAAGATCACAAGCCATTTGTATTTAAGAATACGACTACGATCTCTCGCGTAGAGCCTATTATGTCAAACGAATACCCATGCGGTGATGTGATAGAGATACCTGATCAACTGCGAGCTGATGCTTTCATCAAAGAGCTAAAGGAATATGAATCCAAGCCAGGTGATACCTGGCCGGAACTGATGGTCGTGGCATTGCCCAATGACCATACTGCTGCTACCAATCCGGCATTTCCTGCACCTGAGTGTATGGTGGCCGACAATGACCTCGCCCTCGGCAGGATAGTCGATGCAGTCTCCCACAGCCGCTTCTGGGGGAGTACAGCGATATTCGTGACAGAAGACGATTCTCAGAATGGCACCGATCACGTATCGGCCTACCGTACTACAGGTTTTGTACTGAGTCCATACTCCCGTCTCAAGAGGACCATACATACTGACTACAACCAGACCTGTATCGTACGCACTATCGAGCAGATACTCGGCATCCCTCCGATGAATACCATCGATGCGACTGCGCTGCCTATGTTCGATTGCTTTAGCGGCAGTATGGATACGACACCTTTTGTTTTCACCCCTAATCTGATACCCCTCGATAGGATGAATAAGCCCGAGAGTAAACTGCACGGCCAGGAACTGCGCTACGAGCGCCTCTCTACCGGCCCGCAGTTCGCTCATATAGATACCGGAGACGAAGACCTGTTTAACCATATACTATGGTTTCATGCTAAAGGTCATAAACCATATCCCAGACACTATACCCTGCCTAAAAAAGACCGGAAGGACGATGATTGAGTGCAGGTAGTTTATTGAAAAATATTCGCTGCTCACACTCGTGGACAATTTGCAGTCGACATAGCTGAATTTCATTTTTATTGTAACAATTTTCGCTCCCAGCATATGAATTGTTGATTTATATATCAACATATTTATTAAATGTGTAACCTGATGATTTTCATTGTTATTTATGACATTTGTCATAAGAAAATATTTGCTTCGCTACCTAAATTGCATCATTATTCAACATGGAAAACAAAAAAAACAGTAAAGATATGGGTAACGAACAATTCCTTCTAGCACTCGGTAGCAGGATCAAGGCAATCCGCGCTGAGAAAAAAATGTCACAGATCAATCTGGCGGCAAAATGCGATTTTGAAAAAGCAAGTATGTCAAGGATCGAGTCGGGCAAAACAAACTCGACCATATTGACCCTTCGCAAGATAAGCAATGCGCTGGATGTCGATGTGAGCGATCTGTTCAGGAAGGGTCAGGAGAACTAACAGCTCCGATCATTTGATAGCCTGAATATACGTTTTTCTCACCTGATATCATTGGGGTGGATGGGGATATTATCCGATGCCCTCTGGCTTAAGTCTTTCGACTTGAGCTAGAGGGTATCGTCGTTTTATGGCAAAAGCATCCGCCACCTTATACTTTTTTACAGGCAAATTCTTCTCTTTTCAATTTAGAGTTTTATCTTACGGTAGTCTTACTATAAAACCATTTTACTGACCTATAACTCTTTATGAATTGTAAAACTTTACTACTGCCCATATTGATTTTTAGCACATTGCTGTCATTCGCTCAGAGCATAGATATATCAGGCCGTGTCACAGACGACAGGGGAGAAGCGATGCCGGGTGTCACTGTACTCGTCAAGGGGACATCTACAGGCACGGCTACTGACTCTGTCGGGCACTTTATGCTTTCAGTTCCTGTAGCGACCAAGACAGTCGTGTTTCGTTTCCTCGGATATGATGAGAAAGAAGTAGCCGTGACTGATATTATAAAGAACCCAAAATTCGCTCTCAAGATGGTAAGCTCTGAGGTCGGGCTAAACCAGGTGGTGGTGAGTGCCTCAAAACGGCGCGAGAAACTGCTCGATGCCCCTGCATCCATCTCCGTACTAAGCGGCGACAAGATCGTCAACAGAGTAGTGACATCTCCTGTAGAATATCTAAAGACCACGCCGGGTGTAGACATCATGCAGACGGGCCTGATCTCAAACAATGTAGTGGTGCGCGGTTTCAATGATATATTCTCCGGCTCGGTGCTGAATGTGGTCGATGATAGGATAGGCTCTGTGCCATCGCTCCGCGTCAATGCCTATCAGCTCGTGCCGACATGCGATCTGGATATAGACCGCATAGAGATACTTCGCGGCCCGGCCTCGGCGCTCTATGGCCCCAATGCCTCATCGGGTGTGATACACATCATGACCAAGTCACCGCTGGACCAGGAGGACAACTATCAGACTACTGTCTCGATGGGATCGGGATTCACCGTGCAAGGTAGTAACACCAATACCCTCGACGCCCATACCAATAGTACGAGTGAACATGTCAACTATTCCATCCTCAATCCTGAGTTTCGTACATCAGGCAAACTACTCGATGGTAAGATCGGATATAAAATATCAGGCTCTTACTTTCAGGGAGAGGACTTTACCAACTATGATCCGCGTGAACCATACACAGGTGATAGCGTGATATTTGGTACGGTTAAGAACGGTCAGGTATTTCAGCCGGATACACTTGGTATCACAAAAAGTAAAAGTCCATATACCGGTGCTGATACTTCTTTTGTCAAATACGATATACGTAAGTTTGCAAGAAATTTCCAGATACGGAAATGGAGCGGTGACGGACGGCTGGATTTCAAACCTACCAAGGACATTCTCATCACAATAAACGGCGGTGTAGCGCAAAGTTCAAATATAGAATTGACCGGCCTCGGCGCTGCTCAGGGAGTAGGCTGGATATACTGGTACGCACAGTTCAAATTTAAATGGAAAAGGTTGTTCTTTCAGTACTTTATCAATGCCAGCAACGCGAATAATACTTATCTCATCCCACAGCTCACGCCATCGAGCAGAGAGACCAGCACCTACAGCGATCCCTATCAGGTGCAGGAGCTGATAGATAAATCCAAGCTGCATGGTTTTCAGCTCCAGCACTCATGGGGCCCTGTCAAAAAGGTAAACCTGATCTATGGGGCAGATGCACTCATCACATTGCCACAATCAGATGGTACTATCTACGGGCGTTTCGACGGGCATGACAATATCTATCAGGCAGGCGCATATATACAGGGCGAATATGATCCCTTGATGTGGCTTAAACTGACAGCTGCTATGCGCTTTGACTATAATAGTATTATCAACAATGTTTCCTATTCACCGCGCCTCGCTGTGGTATTCAAACCTGCGCAAGGGCAGAATATTCGTATCACATTTAATCGTGCTTTTGATTCACCCAATTCACTGGAACAGTTTCTCGATCTGTCAAACGGCCTGATACCGAATGGGATCAATATTCGCGGTATCGGGAATCCATACGGCTATAAATACTCTTACGATGTGAATGGTAATGTGCAATTCATCACAGCGCCATACAATGGCGGGCCCGGCACCTGGGTCACCTATGGCAATACAAACAACAACTACCAATATCTGGATTCTGCAATGAAGCTCATGGCAAGCGGTCTCGCCGCCGCATCAGGGCTGAGTCCGGGGCTGGTGCAGATCGTGGTCAATCAGCTATTTAACGGGATATCAGGTCCCAATGGTCTCATACAGGGCGCCAAGCAGGAGATCATCAACTATGCTGACCTCGCGCAGAATGGGCAGATCGTAAAATTCCAACCTACAGATTTTAAGAACCTGAGCAGGATAAATAATGAGACAACACAGACACTGGAGGTCGGGTACAAAGGATTGCTGTTTAATAAACTTCAGTTCTCGGCTGACCTATACTGGACGCATAGTGAGAACTATGTCGGTGCGCTTACCTCTGCATCAGGGGCTGTGATCTTTGATCTCGTGCACGATCAGGCACTGGTCAATCAGCTCAAGGCAAATGCCGCGCCATACTATAATGTACTCTCTGCATTGACCACTTCACCCTCTCTGCAAAACCCAAATCTCGTCAAGGCAGACTCAGGCTCGGTATATAGCGAGATACTCGTGCTGCTGAGCCAACTGCCCATAGGTACCATCACTCCTAAAGATCCTAAGATAGGCTCTGACTATATACTCACTTTCCAGAACCTCGGCACACTGGATGTATTTGGTATGGACCTCGGGCTACAATATCAGGTGATCAAAGATGTAGCAATAGGAGGCACCTTCAGCTGGGTAAACAAAGATCAGATACAGGTCAGCACCGGGCAGACAGCGCCCCTCAATGCGCCTATGTATAAATCTACTGTCTCATTCGATCATACACTGAGCAAATACGGTTTCGGATACGGGCTCTCGTGGAGATGGCAGGATGCCTATCCGGGCAACTCATCCGTCTACATCGGTACCGTGAGCGCAGCCAATCTCCTCGATGCACGGGTATCATACCGTCCTAATTTCTACAAGCGTTTGCTCTTCGCCATCAATGTCAATGATGTGCTGAACTATCACTGGCAGAGCTTCCCGGGTGCGGTGCATCTGGGCACTACATTCCTCTGGAAGGCAACGATCAGTTTTTAGATTTGTGATTTAATCAGGAAAGAATTTTACATTTCTATGACAGAGTATCAAATTGATTCTGTATAATGTTATTTACTTTTACAGAAATGTAATTATGAAAACACTGATTACTTCATTCCTTATACTCTTTTGTTTTTCTGTACGAAGCCAGGGACTTTCTCAGTCTACGATCAGACAGATATACAATTTTCAGCCGGGGGATACATTTGAGTTCTCAACCGGTTATCTAACCGGCGGTATGATCAACTGTCAAAACCAAGGTTATTATTTTGAAATTATATTAGGGCGGCAGGACAGCTTGAACTCAGTCACATATCAGGCAAAGTATGATGGCATAACGTGGTTTTTACCCCCTTGTAATTATCAGCCCGGACATAGTGGCTCTTCTGTTCAGCAGATTATTTATACTAACTTAGATTCTACGATATTCTACTATCACACACATGCCTTAGGTTGTGATACCACTAATTTCTGCTATAAGGATTCAGCTTACATTGATACAGCATATTACAATGGCCGGAAGATTGATATTCATTATGAAGGAAATGCAGCTTGGGCTTCTTATGACACTTCTTTTGCTGATGGGTTGGGAGAAGTTGGTGCTGGATATGGTAGTGAAGATAACACAGCAGCTCAAGGCGGTTTCGGTTTAATATATTATCATCTTGTCAGTGGAGAAGTTTGGGGTTATCCATATTACTTTACTTTGCCTAATGGAATAGGTGAGGTTAGTAATGACATGTCAGTCACCGTCATACCTAATCCTGTGACAGGTGATTTTCAGATAAAGATCAATAATACTCCTGCCGGGCAAAACGTCTTTAACCTCTATGATGAGACGGGTCGTACCTTCATGCAGAAAACTATCACAGGCAGCAATACACAGATGAGCAGGGAAGGTATAATGGATGGTTTATACTTTTGGAGCATGACATCTGACGGGGTAGAGCTTAGTCATGGGAAGATAGTTTTTGAGTAACGGATAGTTCACTTCTGATTGCATTTGCCAACCCTCAAAGGGTTCAAAACCCTTTGAGGGTTTTCCGCGCCGTTAAGCATATAGTCCCCATACTGATCGAAGATTGTATCTATAAGTGTTAGAAACCATACTTAAACGCAGACCTGACGGCAGTTGGCAACCACCTCCACCTCATTAAGGAGGAGAGCTT
This sequence comes from Bacteroidota bacterium, assembly GCA_003165135.1. Lineage (GTDB taxonomy): Bacteria > Bacteroidota > Bacteroidia > Chitinophagales > LD1 > UBA1941. The sequence goes on along the minus strand of PLSN01000440.1, from coordinate 79 downwards.
GCCTGTCTTTGACAGGCTAACAGCCACGCTGTGTTTTGTATTGGTTCTCCTCATATTTTAGGAGGATTCAGAGGTGGTA
>PLSN01000369.1 GCA_003165135.1 Bacteroidota bacterium | reverse complement strand
TATATAAAGGTAACCTCCTCGCGAATTCTCCTGTCATTGTCAGGAGAGATGTCGCACTGGCAAATCTATTCAATGAGGATCGCGAGTTATCAGGAAGTGAGGACTTTGAACTCTGGCTGCGGTTAGCCTCCAAATATAGGATTCTTTCTTCTCCCAAAATAACATTGGCTGTCATTGACCATGAAGAGAGAAGTATGATTACAATGACAGACCCCGATCAATTGATCAAGCGGTTTACCAAATTCATTCATTATACTACTTCGGATGCAGGCGTATTATCATTATTAGGAAAGCATAAAGATGTTTTTGTAATGAAAAATTATCTTATTCTGGCGGTGTCTCTGGTAAACAATAATAATCCTGGTCTAGGGTATAAATACTTACGACTGGCTTTTGCAAGCTCACCGGCATTAATATTCCAAAGAGGGTTTTTCGCCTTTCTGAAACATTATGCCAAATATATGTTATCCCCGCCTCTGACATTTCAGCAGGCATAAGATTTAATGAGTCTGCATACCTCTTTTGATCGGTACTTTCGATTGCTATTTACCTTTACATGAGAAGTAATCTTTCCAAATAGATGATAGTGTTTTAAAAAAACAGAAGTTGTATATTACTCGCTCCGATTATGAAAGATCAGATTTTATTTTCAATAGTTGTACCTACATACAATCGAGCTCATCTCATTTCACAAACTATTGAGAGCATCCTGGCACAGACCTTCGCAGATTCTGAACTGATAATCGTAGATGACGGCAGCACAGACAATACCGAGGAGGTGATACAAAAATACCTGTCAGACCGTGTACACTATTATAAAAAACAAAATGCCGAACGTGCCGCTGCCAGAAATTTCGGCACTCAAAAGGCTCAGGGTGAGTACATCAATTGGTTTGATTCGGATGATATCATGTTTCCAAATCATCTGGAAGATGCTGCTAAAATGATCTCAAAATACAACAGACCTGAAGTATTTGCTCAGGGACATCAATATCAGTATCCATCAGGACAGCTAATAAATGCTGTAAGTTATACATCTACGCTCAACGATCTCATGTATAATGGAAACCCGATGGCAAACTCACCCGTCATTGTCAGGAGAGATATCGCTCTGGCCAATTTATTCAACGAGGACCCTGGATTGTCAGGCAGTGAGGATTTTGAACTATGGCTGCGCATTGCAGCAAAGTATCGGGTTTACTCATCACCTACTATCACTGTAGCGATCATTAATCATGATGAGAGAAGCACCCTGACCATGAGAGACCCCGATAAGCTCATCAAAAGGTATATGAAATTCATTCAATATACGACGTCCAATGCAGAGGTGCTAGCCCTTTTAGGAAAACATAAGGGATTTTTTGAAATGAAAAACTATTTGCTGCTGGGCGTAGAGCTGTCTGTAGGTGGCCATCTGGAGCTTGGCAGGAAGTACCTGGCAGAGTCGTTCAGACGGTCTCCCAAAGTAATATTTGAAAGGGGCTTTTATGCTTTCATCAAGCACTACCTCAGGCATTTCTTTTCCTGATCGTAACCTGCTCTGATGAATACTTCTAATTAATTATATTCATGCGCTGACGCAAAAAATAGTATTTATTCGATCTATAATGAACCAGCCGATATTCTTTTCAATAATTATCCCCACATATAATAGGGCGCCCCTTATATCGGCTACTATCGAAAGTATTTTAGCGCAGACATATAAGCATTTTGAAGTAATAATAGTGGATGACGGCAGTACGGACAATACCGAAGAAATGGTTCGGAAATTCCTGTCCACTAATGTACTATACTATAAAAAGCAGAATGCAGAAAGAGCAGCAGCCAGAAATTTCGGTACACGAAAGGCAAAAGGCGTCTATGTAAACTGGCTGGACTCCGATGATATTCTGTTTCCTGGTCATCTTGAGCAGGCGGCAGCATCCATCGCAGCATTTGGTCAGCCTGATTTTTTTTCTACAGGATTTCAGTATCAGACAGAAGCGGGACAGGTATATTATGAATCGAACTATTCTGAAAATGTGAATGAGGACTTATATAAAGGCAATCCATTTTCTATTGATTCAGTCTTTATAAGAAAGGAAATTGCGCTTTTATATCCATTCAATGAAGACAGAATGCTTTCGGGCAGTGAGGATTATGAGCTATGGCTACGTCTGGGTGCCAGATACAGGATTTATACATCGCCTGTCATTACTACCCGTTTCATTCACCATGATGAGAGGAGCACTATGGTGATGAGCAATCCCAACAGGCTGATAGAGCGGTTTACCAAGCTCATTGGTTATGCTCTCGCAGATCGCGATGTAGTATTTCTCCTGAGCGATAATAAGGGATTCTTTGAAATGAAAAACAATCTGATACTGGCTGTAGATCTGGCGCTACACCGGCACCTGGACCAAAGTAGAATGTATATGGCCAAGTGTTTCCATAGCTCACCGAAAGTGATACTTGAACGTGGGTTTTATGCCTTTCTAAAATATTATATAAAACATACATTGTCTTAGTTAGCAATATATTATTTTGCATTCATGACGCAGACTCTTTTATACATCATCCTTGCTATTATTGTTGCAGAATTCATTTTCTCCAAAGTGCTATCCTATCTAAACGTTCGGTCATGGGATAAACCCCTGCCGGATGAACTGAAGGAGCTCTATGGCGACGGAAAATTCGAGAAAGCTAAAGCATATGCGCTGGACAACGACCGCGTATCAACCATATCGAGCTGGCTATTTTTTGTCATTACATTGTCTTTCTTATATTTCAAAGGTTTCGCGTGGGTAGATGGTATTGCGCATCAGATATCGGGCAATTATATCCTTCAGGGTTTGATCTTTTTTGGGATTGTCGGTTTCGCATCCTCTATCATCGGTTTGCCATTTGATTTATATAGCACCTTTGTGATAGAAGAGAAATATGGCTTCAATAAAACTACACCTGCCACATTCATCGCTGACAAGCTCAAAGGTATGCTGCTGGGGGTCATCATAGGGGGAGGTATCTATGCGCTGCTCGCATATTTATTTCAGTTGCTTGGAGATCATTTCTGGATAGCGGCATGGGTAGTCGTATCTTGCTTTACTCTTTTTATTGCCGCTTTTTATACATCTGTACTGCTTCCGATATTCAATAAACTCACTCCGCTGGAAGCAGGGGAACTGCGCTCAAAGATCGAGCAATATGCCTCTAAAGTGACTTTCCCGCTCACCAATATCATGGTGATGGACGGCTCCAGGCGCTCGTCCAAGGCCAATGCATTTTTCAGTGGCATGGGCAGCCGTAAGAGCATCGTGCTCTTTGATACACTCATCAACGATATGGATACCGACGAGATCACGGCAGTGCTGGCGCATGAAGTGGGGCACTATAAAATGAAACATGTGCTGCAGTCTATGGTGCTCAGTGTGGCCCAGATGGGTGTTTTGTTTTTTCTGTTTGGATGGCTGGCTCATAATCCGCTGATGGGTGAAGTACTGGGCGCAAAAGAAAATACTTTCTATCTCTCACTGGTGACCTTTTCGCTGCTCTATAGCCCTGTGTCTACAGTGATCGGCCTCTTTATGAATGTATTTAGTCGTAAGAATGAATATGAAGCAGATAACTATGCCAAAACCACATATGGCGCCGACCCTTTAATATCCGCGCTCAAAAAACTGTATGTAAATACGCTGGGCAATCCCCAACCCGATCCCTTTTATGTATTCGTAAATTATTCACACCCTACATTATTGCAAAGGATCAGGGCGATGAAGGGTAAATGATCAATCAATACTCATGAGTAATTTCGATTTCTCGGCAGAATATATTTTGGAAGATGAGCGGGTCTTGCTTCGTCCTTTGCAAATAAGTGATGTTGATCATCTACTGGTATATGCATTGAATGAACCAGAGATATGGCATTACTCTTATCGCAGGGCAGGAGGGAGCAGAGGAAATCTTGAAGCTTATATAAAATCAGCCCTTGATGCCAGGGCAAAGGAAAAAGAATATCCATTTATCGTTTATGACAAAAAGGCAAAAGCTTACGCGGGCAGTACACGGTTCTATGATATACATTTTCAAGATCAAACACTGCACTTAGGCTATACCTGGTATGGTAAAGCTTTTCAGGGAACCGGGCTGAATAAGTATTGCAAATTTTTATTGCTGCAGTTTGCCTTCGAAAAGATGGGCATTGAGCGGGTAGAGTTCAGAGCAGATTTCGACAATAAAAAGAGTATAGCCGCTATGAAAAGCATTGGCTGCATAGAAGAAGGTGTGCTGAGAAGTGATACTCCAAGGGTCGATGGCGGCCGCAGGGATAGTATCGTACTTAGTATCCTGAAAAGCGAATGGGCGCATGTAAAAGAAAGTCTGGCTGCAAGACTTATTTGAAATCTTCTTGCGCTTTTTGATAATCCTCCGGTATGCCTATATCAATAAAGTAGCCTTTGAATTCTTTGCCATGATAATGCAGGGGTAATAGGTGTTTTTCAAGAATATCTTTTTCAAAGGAAAATTTTTGAGGCAGTGGAGATTCTTCGATCTCTTCCACTTTTTTGAAAAGATATTTGCTCAACACATACACGCCACCGTTTATCAAACCTTCAGTTCGGTATTGCTTCTCATGAAACTGCAGAACTCTATCTTGATTGCCCACTTCAACTGTGCCATACCGGTCAAAGTGGTACATCCGTTTTAGCGCAAGGGCTATATCGCAGTTTCCTTTTTGATGAAACTCATACAGCCCTGACAGGTCGACATCAAAGAAAGTATCACCATTGAGCACAAAGGCATCCGAATCGATCATGGCCATGGCCTGGGCTATACCGCCGCCAGTACCCAGAGGTTCATTCTCTATAGCATACCGTATGTTGATGTCAGCATATTTCGACCCGAAAAATTCCTGTATCGTCTCTGATCTATACCCGACTGAAAGTACCACATCAGTGATGCCCTGCTTCTGAAGGTATAAGAAAATAAAATGTAGAAATGGCTTACCGCAGACAGGCGCCATCGGTTTAGGCATATCGCTGATGACGGAGCGGAGCCTTGTGCCCAGACCGCCTGCCAGAACTATCGCGGGAATACCTTTCACCATTATTTGTATTTACTTTCACTCGCTTCTCGCCCTTCGTCCTATCTCACGCCATCATCATTTCCTCTACGAGCTGGCAGATGACATGCCCTATCAATATATGACATTCCTGTATACGTGGTGTATCGGTACTGGGTACATTAAAAAGATAATCGCAGCAATCTTTCATCTTGCCCCCTGTCGCCCCTGTGAATGAAATGACAGTCATACCACGCTTCTGCGCTTCTATTTGTGCCAGGAGTATATTTTTAGAATTGCCCGAAGTGGAGATACCAAAGAGTACATCGCCTTTCTTGCCTTGTGCCTTGATGGCGCGTTCATATATCTGATCGTATGAATAGTCATTGGCTACCGCAGTGAGGAAAGATGTATTGCAGTGCAATGCCTCTGCTGGCAATGGCTCGCGGTCATGGTAAAAACGTCCAGTGAATTCCGCCGCCAGGTGCTGTGCATCTGCCGCGCTGCCACCATTGCCACAGAAGTATACTCGTCCACCTGCTTTAAATACCATGGCTACTTTCACCGATACTGTATGAATTTTTGCTACAAGCACCTCGTCCGTGAGCAGATGTTTCTTGACATCGATTGATGCCTGTATGATGCTTTTTACTTTGTCTGACATGATTCCATTTTGTATTTAAGTCTTTCCACCTCGGCGGAAGATTTAGAGGGGTTTACACTCTCTCAATAATAGTCGCGACGCCCATACCTCCACCTACGCAGAGTGTGATGAGACCTGTAGCCTTATTTCTTCTTTCGAGTTCATCAAGTACTGTGCCCAGCAGCATAGAGCCTGTGGCGCCCAGTGGATGGCCCATAGCGATCGCACCACCGTTCACGTTCAAGATATCATCGTTTATGTTCAGACTGCGTTGGAATTTCAACACCGCTGATGCGAAAGCCTCATTCATCTCATAGATGTCGATGTCCTTAGTGCTCATTCCTGCGAGCTTCAATGCCTTCTCGGCAGACAGTGCAGGACCGGTGAGCATGATGGTCGGCTCGGCAGAGGTTACAGCGGCTGCCACGACCCTTGCCCTTGGTTTGAGGCCTAGCCTGTCTCCCATTTCTTTAGAACCAACTAATGTCAGTGCAGCACCATCTACTATTCCTGAAGAATTGCCCGGTGTATGAACGTGATTGATCTTTTCTACGTTAGTATATTTCAACTGTGCCACAGCATCAAAGCCAAACTCGCCCATCATCTCAAATGACAACGGTAGTTTGGCAAGGCTTTCCATGTTCGCATCTTCGCGTATTGTTTCATCATGGTCGAGTATCAACAGGCCATTCTGATCCTTGACAGGTATCACAGACTTATTGAAATAACCATTCTTGCGAGCGTGAGCTGCTTTCTTGTGAGAATTCAATGCATAATTGTCTACATCAGCACGAGTGAATCCCTCTACTGTAGCGATCAGGTCAGCGCTCACTCCCTGTGGTATGAAGCCAAGCGTCGAGTTGACCATCGGATCCAGGTACCATGCACCGCCGTCGCTGCCCATTGCATTGCGAGACATAGACTCGATACCACCAGCCACTACCAGCTGCTCCCATCCTGAGCGTACCTTCATAGCTGCGAGATTGATCGCCTCAAGCCCTGATGAGCAGAAGCGATTGATCTGCATACCGGATACCACCTGGTCCCAGCCTGCGTATATATGTGCAAACTTGGCTATATCACCACCCTGCTCGCCGATTGGTGTCACACAGCCGAGCACGACGTCATCCACCTGAGTGGTATCAAAATTGCCATTGCGGGCAGAGATCGCTTTAAATAATGTAGCCAGCAGGTCGATGGGTTTCACCTCATGCAGTGAACCGTTCTTTTTGCCTCTGCCTCTCGGGGTACGAACTGAGTCGTATATATATGCCTCTTTCATGTATTGTGATGTTATTTTTTTGGAGTATGTAAATGTAAAAAAAAATGCCATTTTGCCTCTGACCTATTTACAATAAAAAGAATATCTTCAAATAGTTAATATTCAATTATCATTCAGACTTCCTTGATGTTCAAAAAAGTTAAATTATTACTCCTCATTGCCTTTCTGACGGTTTATCAGCTATGTCAAGCCCAAACCTGGGTTGACACTTTGGACAACTATGCACGGTTAGCCTATCTGCCACCATCACATTATCATTGGACATGGGTAGATGCCGCCCTTCTCAATACAATGGTAAAAGAATATGAAAAAGCTTCACCGGAGAAAAAGCAGGTTTACTTTGATTACATCAAAAAATCGATGGACAAAACCTATTCCGTCGCGAATGGCCATACACCAAATGCGATCGCGTCAGGGCTTGGATTGGCTTTCTTATACAGGATCACAAAAGACCCGAAATACAAAACCAAGGCTGATAAGATATATGCCGACTATCTGAAGATACATCGTACCAAAGAAGGCGCAGTCTCCCATCTGATGCTGTTTACAGAACTGTGGGACGATACGATCTTTATGATCGGGCAGTACCTGCTCGCCATGTATCAGGCCACAGGAGATGAAAAATATCTGGATGAGCTCGCCAAACAGATCAGACTGCATAGAGATAAACTCCAGGTCAAAGACTGGGGTCTCTGGGTGCATGGCTGGGACCAGGCTGGGCGCGGCCATTGTGTGTTTTGTAGTCAGATGGGTTGGGCTGACAAGACCACCAGCAGAAGTGCCGAGATGTGGGGCCGTGGCAATGGCTGGATAGTCGTCACCCTGTCTGACGCACTGGAGATCATACCAAAGAGTAACCCACTCTGGAATGAAATGGCTGGCTATCTCAAAGAAATGATCGTCCACCTGCCTGAGCTGCAAGACCCGAAAACCGGCCACTGGTACCAGCTACCTGTTAGAAATAAAGACCCTAAGAATTTTATCGAAAGCTCCTGTACGGCGATGTTTGCTTATGGCATCACGGCTGCATTGCAGTTGGGCCTGGTCACTGATGAGTCCTACAAATCGAGTATTGCACTCGCATATCATGGCCTGCGGGAATACAGCCTCGTATCAAAGTCCGATCAATACCTCATCACACAAAACATATGTACAGCCACCTGTATCGGCGATAAAAATTATTACTTCAAAAGGGCGGTGCAAAAGGGCAAACCCTATGGTATAGGCATGTTCATACAGTTTGGATCCAGGTATGAGAGGTATAAAGGAATGCGCAAGTAGTTTTGTGCTAAAGTGTCACCCTTCGGCTTCGCTCAGGGTGACAGCACTCTGTCATGCTAGGCGTGCCTGTCATGGTGAGCGTAGCCGAACCATGACAAACGAGAGACTACTGCCTATAGTTTTTATAGCTAGTAATATTATTGCACTGCGCTAGTTCGCTTAGCAGGTCATAATTTTCTGCAATCAAAGCTTCCTTCTTCTTTCTAGTCCAGCCTTTAATTTGTGTCTCCCGAGCAATCGCCGACATTGGATTGGAATATTGTTCAAAGTAAACTAATGTTATTGGCCTCCTTGAAAAGGTATAACTATCAGTATGCTTTCCTCCTTCATGCTCTTTTACTCTTTTGTCTAACTCACTTGTAATACCAGTGTAATAACTACTGTCAGAACATTTGAGGATATAAACAAAGAATATCTTCATGCTTAAGTTTGTTCCTTGTGATTCACCCTTCGGCTACGCTCAGGGTGACNNGTCATTCTGAGCGTAGCCGAAGAATGACACCTCAAGACAAAATCAATCCTTCTTCACAACAGCAATTCCTAATTCTTCCAGTTGCTTCGGATCAACTATCGCAGGGGCATCCATCATCAGGTCGCGGCCGTTTGATGCCTTAGGGAAAGCCATAGAGTCGCGAATAGTTTCACCACCTGTCATCAGCATGACCCATCTGTCTATACCGAATGCACAGCCACCGTGAGGAGGCGCACCATAGCGGAAAGCATTCAGCATGAAACCGAATTTGTGGTTTATATCTTCCTCCGTGAGGCCGAGTTTATTGAACACCCTGTTTTGCAGTTCACGCTGGTGGATACGGATAGAGCCCGAGAGAATTTCATTGCCATTCATCACCATATCGT
>PLSN01000009.1 GCA_003165135.1 Bacteroidota bacterium | reverse complement strand
TTTCCCAAAAGTATATTACGATTGACGCCAGCCTTTTCCAAAATAAAAGGCAGCGAATCTTCATCCACATTCAGCATAGCCTTCAGCAGATGTATCGTATCGAGCTGCGCATGATTATTATTAAAAGCATCCTGCTGTGCTGCGCTCACAGCCTCCAGTGCTTTAGTGGTTAAGTTATTTAAATTCATTGTTTGGTTTTCTCCCTATAGCTTTTAGCAAAACATGCTCCATACATCCAATATGGAAATATTGTCATGCAAAACTACCCGCCATTGGACATACTGTCTATGACTTTTATCACATTTCGGAAAAAAAGGCAGATTGGCTCTATGATAAGGCCGTGTCTACAATATCGGATTATCAATAAAAAACCTCACATGACCATCAGGAGATTTGGATTCTTCTTTCAGCCTGATGAAATGGTCAAGCCTGTCTGTGATAATAAAGAAGATATAATCGTCATGCAGGAAGCCCTTTTTGACGGCTGCGTATTGATCTGCATCATATGAGTTGATGATAGAGAGATAAACTTTATGCTCTTTGAGGTACTTGCTTGCCATGCCCTTCAGTAGGGTCTGTACGCCGCTCACACTGCCGACCAGATGTATGGGATAGAGCAGCCTGTCAGTCAATTTCAACGATGCCAGGAATTTAAAAAAGCCTTTGGGGTTATCCAGTGTCAGCGCGAAGTAGTCGCCCCAGTTGACAGCGATACCTGCCGCTTCTATATTACCATTGGCATCGGGCAGCATATAGACCTTGCTGGTCTTGGAGTACTTTTTGATATTGTCGACTAACCTGAGGAACAATTCTTCAGAGTGAACGCTATTAAACACATAGTCCTGCTTTTGCCTTTGAAGCATCTTATACAACTGCTTAAGCTTATCTGTATTGTCAGTTATGTCTATAAGTTTAGCAGCAGCGCTTTTGCTTCCATAAAATTTATTGAGCACTGAATTGGTCCGTACAGGGAAGGTCTCAAAATGCTTTTTATGCGTTTTCGAATTCAGTACTAGTGCATCATGGATGGCTTTATTTTCCTTGCCCTTAGAAGCGTATGCGAAATGTACTCCATACACACCTACAAGGCTATGCAGCACGGAGAATATCATTGTAAATATCTTCTTGCGGCGATATACCTTCCTGCCATTTTCCGAGCGCTCAGAGATGCGAAGCATATTATAGTAGAATCCTTCGTGAAGGCTGCCGTCCTTATCTCTCAGGTCAAATATATTGGCATGGATATATCCTACCAGCCAGTAGTCCTTCAATCCATTAGCACCCGTCTCATCTTTAGGCTCCAGAGATACTACAACGATCGCCCGATCATTGACATGGATGACAGACTCGGGAAAGTTGTGGAAATAAGCCTGAAAAGCAAAACCACTTGACCCGCCTTCGGCCTGATGGCTCTCTGATACGGAGATCACACTGCGACACTGGTCATAGAAGTAATTTGTATCATCTCTAAGGCCGAACATCTTAAGTATCTTATCGGCATTATGAAGCTCGCTGATGTGAAAAGCCAGCGTGATGATCTCCTTATCGTACAAGTCTTCAGATTCGAAATTTACTTTTTGGGTCTGATATCCCGTTTGGCTCGTACCTGTGATATAATAATAAGTGCGTTGCTTCATGCGCAGTATAATTTTTTCGAAAGGTAGGCATTTGACTCGAAAAAAAAAGCATTTAACAGGAAACCGTATTCCAAATTTAGTAATAATAGACCTAAATTCTGGACGACCCTTTTGTTTTCTTTGTTCCCAAGCTGATAATCTGCTTTCGCGGAAATGGATCAATGGTTAATTTTTAGTAGAATGTACCCATTGGTTTGATAAAATTGCCGCCCTCGAAATAGGTGTATAACGCAAGAAGACCGAGGAATGTAATGAAGATGTATACACTCGCATAATACATTTTAATGGCCAGCTGAGGAGACGAACGCTGCTTTGACATTCCGATGATGGCCAACGGAAAAAAACAAACAAATGCTACTATAGATAGTCGCTTTAGCGAAGTCTGCATACTCATTTTTTTACGCTATACAAATATATGTCCCACCAGCTGATGGGATCTGTAAATACTTTTTCCAAATGCAATCCTGTCTGCTCACTGTTTTTGATCTCTACTCCGGAGATAAGATACTTCCCTCCCATTTCGACGAAAGCTGCTTTATTAAAATCAAAATGACTGATACTCCGGTGATCAAATTTAGAACAATTGAATGACTGATGCTTGATCCCCAGTTCTGAACTAAAAATATAACATCGGTTTCCCCATCCGTCATAATATTGCTGTAGGTCCTTGCTTTTGGCTATCTCCCCGGCGAATATCCTCCTGAAGTCATGCTTGTAATTGATGTCATAAATAGACAATAATCCATCCAGAGTATACATTCCATTATACTGCGCGATACTCGGACTGATGCCCAGGCTAGCCACATAGTAGCTGTCGACAGGCTCACCGATGTACTTCTTGATGTCAGAGAACTGTTTTGGGGCCATATAGTTTTGAAAATTGGGAAACTTCTGATGGCCGAGTATGGTACGGTAATCATGCATGAGTTCATCATTTCCCACCAGTGCCATAAAAAGCTGTACAAAAAGAAAAGGTACGACCAATCTTTTCAATAATGGGGAGTTTCTCATAGTCTGTAGTGCCAGCGCAAACGACAATACCCAGAGCAGTGGCAGGAGAATACTGAACCTATTGAACCGAAAACTCTTCAGGAAGGCAAACTTGTCCATCAAAGCATACTCGCCAAAGCTGTAGAACGCCTGAAACAGGCAGATGAAAATGATAGCACCAAACAAAATGACAGGCAGTATGTATGGGCCTCGCTTTAAAGTAAGCCCCATAGCCACCATCACCACCAGAGGTGCAAAATTGGCTACGTGATAATGAACAAAAAAGAATGTGACGGCAAACTCACCCAGCGACTGCAGCAGGCTGGGTTTCTCAAACATATACAGATTATAGGACAATCTGTGTGAGATAAAGTCAGGGTTCAATACCGATAGACTGAGCATAGGCAGATTGACCTGNNTCTCTTCTCTCCTATAGAAATACCATATCGCGACACCCAGCAATATCTCAAACGGCACTACAAACCAGACCATCGATGCATAAAGCGGGAATAGCATAATGATCAGATAGCTGAGTACCAGCCGTCGGTAATGCTGCAGGTTGAGAAAGGCCCAAAACAGCAATGGCTGCCCCATGACAGAGAGCCCAAATGGCACATAGACCGGCAGCACAGCGAATATCAATGCACATAGCCAGACAATGTGCCTCATGATCTTTACCTCGTGATCATCGACGAAATAATCACGCAGCAGCAATATCATCCCTGTGAAACCGATGATACGAAGAAGGAAACTACTCACGATATAGGCCTTATACATTCCCAGCCAGAGTACCAGTATGACATTCAGCGAAAAGCCGCCCGGCAGGACATTTCGCGGTACCCCTTTCATGAGCTGAGGTATCCTCTCCCAGGAGTATATACCAAAGGTCCTGTGGCTGTCTACCAGCAGTTTCAGCCATATCCATTCCCCTTCGAGATTGTCATGTATACGTACATAGCAGTTGTTTCCCAGTAGTATATATGGCAATATGAATATGATCGCCACTATACCAATGGTCCACTTAGTTAGCCGCCAATAGTTATTCTTTGAATCCATTATAGAATAAAACCTTTCCTGCACTTTTGAGTGCATTTACGAGCTTAATATTAAGTATTCTTAATGCAATGCAAAAAGAAAATCATTAACGCGGTGAGTAAAAAAGAAAAATAGTTAAATCTGTTCAGGTTACAGCAATTAATCAGATATTTACCCCTTAAGTTTGTAATTCATCAATCGTAATATGAACAAATCAGTTATTCTTATTCTTTGTACGCTTTTTACTATTATCGTAATGATCAGTTCCTGCTCAAATAAATTGGATCAACCAAATTTTCCGGGCTTAAGGTGTGACTTGAATGGTACTGAATACGTGGCAGACACTGCATACTATGAGGTAAATTCCGGAATTACTATATATGGTTATACCGGATCCAACCAAAGGTTTAAATTCTTTTTACTACGTGATAATAAAGATACTACCGGCAATTTTTCTTTAGACACGAGTGGGGTGGGAAATGTTGCCTATTACACCGACGCAGGAGGTACTCTATATCAATCCATATCCGGCTCTGTGAGTATAAGTAAATTCTATAACGACTCACTGTCCCAGATCGTTAATGCGACCTTCAGTTTCACTGGCCGTGTGCCCGGTGCCAGTGGCAATACGGTCGATATCCAGTACGGATATATGAACAATATTCCACGGCGTTAGACCTCGGATATCAACATCTTTATTTCCTACTTACACAACTAAAGTCTGGTTTTTTACGTCTCCACTGGGGTCTTACATTTGAAAGATATTGAGAGATTCTTTACATATGCATAAAAGTGTGTAAGAAAAATGATGTTTATTGCAGTAATAGGATATATTTGAACATAAGGTCCGGTAAGTTTTTTTATTATTTAATAATAATGAATTTATTAATTCTACTTTATGATAAAAAAAACAACACTAACACTTCTACTAATTATTGGGTTTATTATTGCCTATGGCCAGAATAATATTGGAATAGGTACTTCCTCGCCGGACGCAAGTGCAATATTGCATTTGGAAGCAACTAACAAAGGGTTTTTGATCACGCGGATGTCTGCACAGCAGAGAGCGCAAATCGCGGCGCCGGCTGACGGGCTTTTGGTCTATGATACTGATTCAGCCTGTTTTTTTTACTGGAAGGTGCTCACCTCTTCATGGAATAATCTATGCAGCGGCGCGGGCACTCAAGGCGGTGCGGGCCCTACAGGGCCCCAAGGGGTACAAGGGCTGACAGGTCCTACAGGGCCCGCAGGTGCCAATGGCGGCCTCGGGCCTACCGGACCAAATGGTACCGCCGGCATACAAGGAAACACAGGTCCCACCGGTACACAAGGACCTACAGGTAGTGCCGGAGCAGGTGGTGGTGCCACAGGGCCTACCGGTGCTGCCGGTGCTAATGGATCTGTCGGGCCTGCTGGAGCTATTGGACCTGCCGGACCTGCGGGGCCTGTGGGGCCAGCTGGAGCTGTCGGACCTGCCGGTGCTGCTGGCGCTGTTGGGCCTGCGGGGCCTGTTGGACCTGCTGGTGCGGCTGGAGCTAATGGTGCTGTCGGTCCTGCGGGGCCTGCTGGTGCGATTGGGCCTGCTGGTCCAGCCGGAGCTAATGGTGCTGTGGGACCTGCGGGAGCTGCCGGTGCTGTCGGACCTGCGGGACCTGCCGGTGCTATAGGACCTACGGGGCCGGACTGGACTATCAGTTCAACATCTTTTAATAACACAGGTACCTTTACCATCAATACTTCTATTCCATCAACTATCACATCGACTAACAGTGCCTGGCTTACAACAGGAAACATGGGCACTACCCCCGCTACAAATTTCATCGGCACGCTTGATGCCAATGATTTTGTAACAAAAACAGGCGGCGCAGCAGCCATTAATGAGCGGATGAGGGTAGCCAGCACAGGGAAAGTAGTAGTAAATAATACCACGCCGTCTAACACATCAGTTCTATCAGTCTATGGCACCGGCAGTGCAGGTGCGATCAATGCACTGGCTGATACAGCAATAGCCGGATACAGCGTAGGTACAGGGGTAGGTGTATATGGTGAAAACAAAGGCGGAACAGGATTCGGTGTAGTAGGATACAGTAGTGTAATGAATGGTATCGGAGTATATGGCTACAATCCGGGCAATGTAACAGGTACAGGAAACATTAGTATCGGCGTAGAAGGAAACGTGACCGGTACGGTTTCAGCCAACTCATTTAGTATAGGGGTCATCGGATTTGCCCCTGTTGGCAATGCCACCGTGGCAGTAGCAGGTGGACAAGCCGGAGCTTCGATCTACATACCACCTGGAGGAGCAGGCGGTGCGTTTGGAGGTACAGCATATGGGGAAGAGGGGTTTGCAAGTACTGCAGCCAATGGTGTAGGTGTCTATGGAAGTGGCAATGGTCTCATTACGGTCACATCTCCTACCTCGGGGGCAGGAGTATTAGGAAATGGCACCAGATTTGGTATAGCCGGATATGCCACTACTATGAGGGCGACAAATCCTAATAACTCTCAATCAACAAACGGAAATGCGGCAAGTTCAGGCGGATATTTCGAACTGGACAATGCCGGTACTATAGAGGCTTGGGCCTATGTAGCGGTAGAAGACAATACAAACACTTTGAGAAAGATCATCGGTACAGGTGTGGTCAATACCGTAGTCAAAGATACCAAAGGTGATCTGGTCGCCCTCACATGCCCTGAGGCACCGGAAGATCTGTTTCAGGATTACGGATCCGGATCACTGGTCAACGGCAAGGCCCATATAGATATAGATTCCAACCTCACCAAGAACATCATTGTAAATGACAAACATCCCCTGAGGGTTTTTATCCAGTTGGAGGGAGACTGCAATGGAGTGTATGTCACAAACAAAACCGCCAGCGGATTTGACGTGATCGAACTTAGAAATGGCCTGTCAAATACGTCTTTCTCATGGTCACTCTCTGCCAATAGAGCTGATGAAGTATTGCCAAGCGGCAATATATCAAGGTATTCAAACGAAAGATTTGCTCCTGCGCCTGGTCCTGCACCACATGAAACCAAACAAGCTCAACAATTACCAACGGCCACTAGTGAAACAAAAATTAAACATTAATAAATATATTATTTAATTAAATGTTAAAATAATAGTACCATAAATGTGAACTTAGTATAGTTAAACCAATAAATTTTTGATATTTTTATTCGCAAAATCCTTTTATGATAAAAAAGTATATTCTAGTTATTACCATTACGACACTCATTTTATCTGCCTATGGTCAGAATAATGTAGGTATAGGTACACTTGTACCAAACAAAAGTGCCATTCTAGACCTGGAGTCTACTAATAGTGGGTTTCTGGCTCCAAGTATGTCCACAGCAGAAAAGAACCTTATCCCCACTCCTAAAGATGGACTATTGGTTTATGACAACACTGTTGGCTGCTTCTTTTATTGGAGTGCAAGCAATACTGTATGGGTCAATCTATGTCAGTCTTCAGGGGGTGTCACTGGTGCTACCGGGCCTGCAGGAGCTAATGGTGCTGCAGGAGCTACCGGACCAGCGGGTGCTGCAGGAGCTACCGGACCTACTGGTGCTGGTGTAGCCGGACCTACCGGACCTGCGGGAAGTAATGGAACTGTCGGACCTACTGGACCTGCCGGTGCTGTCGGACCTACTGGTGCAGGCGTCACCGGACCTACAGGTACTGCAGGTGCTA
>PLSN01000405.1 GCA_003165135.1 Bacteroidota bacterium | reverse complement strand
TATTTATATGTATAAGTGAGATTTTGCACTTTGTTTCAAACCTCAATTTGGTAGCAAGATAGAAGGGTAAAGGAAATTGTAAAAAAATAACAATTAAATGTTGCAACATCTAAATAGTATTTTTACATTTGCATTTAAATTAAAAACAATATAAGTATGAAAAAGCTCTTCACATTATTCGTAGGTATGTCGCTCACAGCAGCTGCATTCGCTCAGTCAGCATGGACGCTGGACAAAGCACACTCTTCTGTCAACTTCTCCGTGACCCACATGGTTGTATCAGAAGTAGATGGTTCGTTCAAAGATTTCAGTGGTGAAGTAAAATCTGACAAACCGGATTTCAGCGATCTGGTTGTTTCATTCATCATTGATGTCAATACTATATTTNNTTTTTGACGGTCAGAAGTTCCCGACAATTACTTTTAAAAGTACATCTATCAAAAAGATCAGCGATAAAAAATATGAACTCGAAGGTGACCTGACCATGCATGGTGCTACTAAAAAAGTAAAATGGGAACTGGTACACAATGGTACTATCAAGGATCCATATGGCAATACACGTGCCGGTTTCAAAGCTACTACTACTGTCAACAGAAAAGACTACGGTGTATCATGGAATAAGACCCTGGATGCAGGCGGAGTAGCAGTGAGTGATGAAGTAGCGATCAAAGTAAATGCAGAGATCACAAAGAAATAAATTGGGTTTGGTTTAAACGGAGAAGGGATGCATGAGTGTCCCTTTTCTATTTTTAAAATCAAACTTTCAGTGAACTGTGGCAACACTTAAGTGATTGATTTACACTTTCAAAAAAGAAGTAATTTATTTTAGTATTGTTGCAATACTATAAATACATTTTTATAAATTTAGCTGGCAATGGGTACTGTAGAAGATATCATACAACAGAAAAAATTTACCGACGACTATCATAGGGCGTATGTAGGTTTTGCGTATTTGTATAATCAAATAGACTATATACAGCAGCAGTTATTCAAGGAATATGGCGTNNACAGTCGGCCTGATCAAGGAACGTATGATAGACCGCAATAGTGACGCATCACGCATAGTAGAGCGCCTGCGTAAGGCAAACTTCGTAGAACGCGTGACCTGCGAAAATGACAGGAGGGCAGTCGATGTGGTGATCACAGAAAAGGGATTGGCACTACTGAAAAAACTGGACCCTATCGTCAACACTATCAATGACCCGCTTAAGACACTTGATGCAACTGAAATAGCAGAGCTCAATGCCATGCTCGACAAGATACTGTCCCGCTGGCTGGAGAAGAATAAATAAATTTATCTATATGTGGCGCGTCAATCTATGCTCCGGAGGGTTGTTTAGCAGCATCCAGTACATGCCCAGCTCTGCCACTGCCTTAGAGAATGAATCAAAATCAACAGGTTTGACTATATAGCTATTAGCTCCCAGATCATAGCATGCTTTGATATCCTGATTTTCCTTTGATGAGGTCAGTATCACGACAGGTATGGTTTTCGTTCTTTCATTTTCCTTGAGCTGTCTGAGGATCTCTATACCATCCACCTTCGGAAGCTTGATATCCAGCAATATGAGCTTAGGGTTGTTTTTTAAGGCCACGCCTGCATACTTGCCGCGGTCAAAAATAAAATCAAGGGCCTCAGCTCCATCATCTATATGATGCAGATTATTGGCAAAGTTGTATTTCCTAAGGCTCCGAATGGCCAGTTCAGCCTCATACGGATTGTCTTCTATCAGCAGGATGTCTACTATTATGTCTTCCATGGTTTAGGGTTACGTATTACGAATTTAATATATTTACTTTGGTAAACTAAAATAAAAAGTGGCTCCCTGATCAGGCACGGAATAAGCCCAGACCCTGCCTTTGTGCCGCGTCACTATCCTGCTGACCAGCGCGAGCCCCACACCGGTCCCTTCATATTCAGATACCTTGTGAAGCCTCTGGAAAACAGCAAAGAGTTTATCTGAAAACTCCATGTCAAATCCCACCCCATTATCAGTGACTGAGTATATGATCTCTGTCTCTGTTTCTTGAGTAGAGATACTGATCACAGGCTTTTCTTTTTTTCTGGAATATTTGAGGGCATTGGACAGCAGATTGATCCAGACCTGTTTGATCAGATGCTCATCACATTTTGCGTTTGCTATCTGTCCTATCTGGATCTCGGCACCGATGGTTTTATTGAGAACCCTGAATGAGTCTATCACATGTTCCACCAGTTTAGTCATATTAATCTCATGTAGGGCGAGCTCCTGTCTGCCAATACGGGAAAAATTGAGGAGGTCATCTATGAGCAGGCCCATCTGCTGAGCATTGGTACGNNATAGCGTCTATGAAGCGACGGCCCTCGGCATCCATTTTATTTTTATATTCTTCAGACATTATTTGAGCGAATCCGTCTATGATCCTCAGAGGAGCTCTGAGGTCATGAGATACAGAGTATGAAAATGATTCGAGCTCCTTATTTGCATTATTTAGTTCAGCTACATTGCGCGCCAGATCTGCGTTCAGGCTCAGGATATTTTGCTCAGATTTCTTTCGGTGATAGAGATACAGCACCAGAGAGATAAAGGTTACGATGAGCAGTAGTACGATCTCAGTGAATATCAGCGCTACAGACATATTGAAATCATGACGGCTTTGTTCGTTTGACTCTTTACGTTTTTTGAGCAGTCCCTGTTCTACCAGTATGATATCAGATATGGTAGACCGTATATGGTTCATATTGGATTTGGTCTCTTTGGTGAAAGTATCNNTTCGTGCATATATTAAGCCTGGCCAGCGCATAATACCTTAGGGAGTCGATACGTAGTAGCTGTGATTTATTGTCAGATGTTAGCGACTGAAGTGTATCGAGTCTAGGAACGATTGCCTTTTGGGCATTATTAAAATTTTCAAGAAACGAACTGTCGCGTGTCGTAATATAACCTCTCACACCCATATCCTGAAGGNNGGTAGACAGCACCATAGTTGACTCCTTGATCACTTCATCAGTATGCTCTATCCACTCGGTCGATTCGAAGTAAGACCTGTTGGCATTAAAATTAATAATACCCAACGCGACCACGCCGATGATCACGATCAGGAAAAATATAATGAATATGCGCTCGAAAGAGAACTTCATAGCTAGTCCTTTGAAATGATATACTAATTAAATACACTTGGCTATATTATACATATAACCTATCGTAAGATCGACGTCTAAAAATCAGAGGGGGAATCAAATGCAGACGATCTTATTGGGACTAATATAGGGGTAAAATCTAACAGATGTGCTAAAAGGCAACTAAATTTTGAGGTAAATATTTATACAATATAGACCTTGTTTTATTATTTGCCCATCACAGACCTGAATCTGGCGAAAGCACCCAGTGGTAGTTTCTTGTCATATTTATCCTTCAGATAGAGTTCTCCGATCTCGATGTTTTTAGCATTTGCAGAAGTGCGCACCAGATTTTCCAATATAAGTGATGAGAAACCGAGGGAGTATGCATTGAGTATGAGAAAATGCTGGTGCGGGTCCAGCAGGTCCATGACACATTTCATCATCTCATTGATGTTGTCTTCGAGTTTCCACTTTTCCCCGGTAGGACCGTGGCCATATGATGGCGGATCGAGTATGATACCGTGATATTTGTTGCCACGCTTAGCTTCGCGCTTCACGAACTTCAATGCATCCTCTACTACCCATCTGATATTATCGAGGTCGCTGAGTTTTTGATTTTCGTTGGCCCAGGTCACTACCTGCTTGATCGAGTCGAGGTGAGTAGTCTCTGCGCCGGCAGCCCGTGCCGCCATCGATGCACCACCAGTGTAGGCGAAGAGATTGAGAAACTTAGGGCGCTCTACTTTCAGCATGGAGAAGCTCTCCGCGATATACTCCCAGTTGACCGCCTGCTCGGGAAATATCCCAACATGCTTGAATGAGGTCAGTCCCAAACGAAAGCGAAGTGTAGTGGAATTCTCCCGGTTTATTATTTTCGACTCTTGTCTTTTCTCCTTCGCCACTCGTCCCTCGTCCTCTGCCCCTTGCTCCTTCAGGTGATATTCTATCTGCCATTGGTCGGGCATCTCGCGGAGTTTTTTCCAGTCACCGGATGAACTGGACTTTGATGCAAAGCGGACATGTGCGCTGTTTTCCCAGTGAGATATTTTCTGCTGCGGGTCCCACACGGCCTGCGGCTCGGGGCGTATGGTGATGAACTTGCCGAAACGCTCCAGCTTCATAAAGCCTCCGGAGTCAAGCAGCTCATAGTCGTGAAAATGTGTCGGTGTGAGGGAAAGAATTTCTGGCACTGTGTAGTTATTTTATACTGTGAAGGTAAGAACAAAACAATACATCAGAGCATGATAAAGTCAGAGCTGTTTATTTCTTCACGATCTTAAATGTCTGCTCGCTGTCAGTATTTGCTTTGACGAAGTAAACACCATCGGAGAGTTTCGACATGTCTACAGATGAGTTATTGCCTGACTGAGATATGACTATCCTTCCCATCAGGTCATAGACAAAGATATTGTCAATAGGCTGACCTGATGTAGCAAAGTATAATAGGTCAGACACAGGATTAGGGTACACCTTGAAACCACTAGGCTGAATATTCTGTACAGCGAGTATAGGATTGGTATGCTGAAAGCAGCTATTAAAGAGCGCTTTTGCTTTGTCTGCGGCTGTATCTATGAATGACCAACTGGGGCAGTTAGTGCCAACACCCCCCGGAGGCTGTACGAATACGACTGCGAGCGTAAGAAATTGTGATTCACAGGGCATAAAAGTAAACGGACCTGATGATTGTACGAACCTTCTATCACCAGCTGGAATAGGAGTAACTGTTAGTGTATTGCACTCAGACCATAGGCTGGCTATAGAAGGATCTCCGGTGAAGGCATAACTGACAGGAATTGAGCCGCCGTATCCATTGCTACCATATGTCCAGGGCGTACCATCAGCCCAAAAGCCGGTCTGATAATTGCGAAAGGTAGCGGGTGTACTCGGATCGCTTATGGCTGCAGGGACTCCATTAGTGAAGTACCAAAAATCTGTCATGCCCAGTTGATTTGGCAGTTGTGTCACCGGGTTGATGGAGGTATCAGTAGCGCCCTGTAGCAGCTGTATCCCGATCATAGGCAGTGAGCAGCCGTACCCCACCTCAGATGTAGGGCATACACTACCTTCATCACAGGTTACGCCGTTCTGTTGAGTACCACTTTGCACATAACCATTGTACTGTATCGCCATATTGCGTGAAGTATCGCAACCCACTCGGTCATTATTGGCGCAGCCGAGGTCCACGTCCGTAAACTGGGATAAATATGTTTGACTGAGCACGCCACCCGATTTATTGATGATATTATACGTATAGAAGGTCATATCATTGATCTCATTGGTATCCTGAAAGGCAAAAGCCAGTGCATTGACCTGTATGCCTATCGGTGAGCCGTTACTGGCCGTATGTGTATTGCCCACATCATTCATTACCCAAAACACCATCTCATCTGCATAAGCAGTACAGGCAATGGACCGAAGAGAATCACATCCGCTACCTGCATTGATGGTGGCCGTGCCACCCTGCCTGATAGCCGGATAGTCTCCGTCAAGGGGATTGTATATCCCATCTCCATTGGCATCAAAGAAAGGAGCTAATATACCTGAGACATCATAGCCTTCTGCCGATAGGTATGGATTTCCTTTGCCCGGCCAGCGTATCATATTGCTGTCTGAAGAGGTCACGACGGAGGCAGGTACGGAGACATTGCCGGAAGCCTGATAAGCATTGATGCATGGGATAATATCTGTCGCATATATAGCAAAATGCTGGTCCCAAAGATTGCAGGTGGCGAGGGTCACATTGCCATTATTGTCCAGCGGGCCGGTGTAGTAGTCGCTGTTGCCATTTTGACGGCGCTCAAGGGCAGCAACTTTGAGGTTATTGCCCTGGTCCACTGCTGACATCCAAATGNNGTAGTCACTCGTACCCTGCCTGTATTCGAGGGCGGCCAATTTGAGGTTATTTCCCTGGTCGAAGGCTGACACCCATATCGCACCCGCGAAGATCGCATTAGTAGCTGAGGTGGTAGCAGTAGCACTACCCTTAGGTATTTCATAGACTCCGTTACTCAGGTTCCACCATAGATCTCCTGCATCCAGTAGCCGTGCACGCACATTGTTTATGTCGAGGTCAAACTCATCCACCGGGATATTGCAACCGCTTCTCTCATTTTTATAGTTATGCGGATTCGGATATGCGTTATACGGATTTCTGGTATAGCCGACAGTGCTGATGAGCAGGAGTACACAAAATAAACGAAGGGATAAAAATTCACTTTTCATATGGGTAGATATTTAGTAAAGTGAACATACTAAATCTGATATCAAATGCAAAAATANNATAATCTTGTCATCTTTCTGTCATATCGCAATATCCAGTCTGACTATAGGCAAAAGAAAATTCAGGAGCTCTTTCACACAGTCTTCTTCTTTTCGTCCCTGGGTTTTGAGTTCTAGTGCTGGATGAGATGGTGCTTCAAATGGTGCGCTGATGCCTGTGAAGTCTGCTATCTCACCTTTACGGGCTTTGGCATAGAGGCCTTTGACATCCCGGCGCTCGCATTCTTCGATAGGGGCATTGACATATACTTCGATAAAGTCTTTCGGCCCGATGATACTTTTTGCCAGTTGCCGCAGCTCCTCAGTCGGACTGACAAAACAGCAAAGGGTGATGATGCCACAGTCTAGAAATAGCTTGCTGGCCTCTGCTATGCGGCGGATATTCTCGCGGCGGTCCTCATGACTGAAACCAAGATTATTATTGATACCTGAGCGGACATTATCGCCGTCGAGCAGCATAGTGGTATGGCCCATTTCGTAGAGCACTTTTTCTGCTTCTTTGGCTATCGTGGTCTTGCCGCTTCCGGATAGTCCGGTGAACCACACTACACGTGAGTGCTGCTGTAGTAACCACTCTTTGCTTTCGCGTGAGACCAGTTGGTCAAATACAGGATATATGTGTCTCACTTCTTTCATCTGCTGTCAGGCTTTAATTTTTAACTCTTAAATTTTAACTGGCTGTTTAATCGCTAGCCAGCTCATCAGTCCGATCGAGGTCAGCAATGCTTTTTCATCTACATCAAATGTAGGTGTATGGATCGGAGATGTGATGCCTCTGGCAATGTCAGCCACACCAATACGGTAAAAACAAGCTGGTACCCGCTGAGTGTAAAACGCAAAGTCTTCTGCACCCATACGTATCGGCAGGTCATGGATATGTTCTTTGCCGAGATATTCGATAGCTGAAGCTTTTGCTGCATTGGTCATTGCGACATCATTGATCAGCACAGGGTATCCTTCGAGGATATTGACCTCACAGCGTCCGCCATGCTTGATGGCTATCTCTGTGCATATCGCCTTCATACGCTCATGTTGTTTTGCCCTGATAGTTTCATCAAAACAGCGCAGTGTACCTGCGAGCTGTGCCTGATCGGGAATCACATTTGTTGCGCCATTGGCAGTAATTTTACCGAATGACAAAACTGTAGGCACATTCATATCTGTGAGCGGCTGAAGCGCCAGTAGTATCTCCGCAGAGATGATCAGCGGTGAAATGAAATTAGCAGGCTGTGCTGCATGTCCACCTTTGCCAATGACAGTGAGGTATATCTCGTCTGTCGATGCCATAAACCGTCCTGGACAAAATCCAATTTGCCCGGCTTCGAGTTCTGTATGTACATGCAGTCCATAGATTGCTTCTACCTTTGGATTTTCTAAGACCTCTGCTTCGATCATGGCCTTAGCACCACTAGGAATCAGCTCCTCAGAAGGTTGGAAAATAAATTTGATAGTACCTTCCCATTCATCGCGCAGTTCTGATAGTATCATGGCTGCACCAAGCAGATTAGCCGTGTGTACGTCATGCCCGCAGGCGTGCATGACACCTTCGTTCTGCGACTTATAGGGAGTATTGTTTTGTTCGTGGATCGGCAGCGCATCCATATCTGCGCGCAGGGCTATGCACCTTTTTTCAGGATTTCGACCGCGTAGCAGCCCTACTACTCCAGTGCCGGCTATATGAGTTTGGATTGGGATGTTTAGTTTCTGAAGCTCAGTTGCGACGAGTGCAGCGGTCCTCGTTTCGTGTTTTGACAGCTCGGGGTGAGCATGTATCTCACGGCGCAGCGCTACTACCTGCAGGTAATATTTCTCAGCCAGTTGATGTATCTTTTCCTTCATGATATCATATCAGTGGGCAGGGTCACTTGATCTTCACCTTGGCCCTGACGACAAAAGCTCCCGGGTACTTGGTAATGACAGAGCGCAGTTTATCATATGCCTCCAGCCTCGTCATATAGTCACCGATCCGCAGTTTGTAGTATGGCTCTTCATACTCGACATAGCATTTTTCATCAGGCAGCTCTTTATAGAGTTTTGATTTATTATTATATGCTTCCTGCCGGTCATTGCTAAAGGCGACCTGTATCCTATAGCCATCGGTGACGTCATTTTTCTTGTTGTACATTTTGTACACATCGGCCAACTCAGTGATATGGCGGTCCTGATTGTATGTGACATTGTCATTCTGTGCTATGGACGCCAGAGAGATGAGGTATAGTATGATGATGAGGTAGTTTCTCATGGTATTATTCGGTCACTATTTTGACACCGCTGGAGGTTCCTATACGATCCGCT
Source organism: Bacteroidota bacterium (assembly GCA_003165135.1). Classification (GTDB taxonomy): domain Bacteria; phylum Bacteroidota; class Bacteroidia; order Chitinophagales; family LD1; genus UBA1941. Next base: position 4,249 of record PLSN01000405.1, on the reverse strand, counting down.
CCGGCCTCGATCATGGCGAGAGCTGTGGCCTTGTCCCTGATACCTCCTGATGCTTTTATTTTGATATTCTTCGGCAGATTGGCGCGCAGCAATTTGATGTCTTCTACGGTAGCGCCTTTGTCTATATAGCCGGTAGATGTTTTGACATAGTCGACACTCAGCTTGCTGCATAGTTCACAGGCCTTGATGATCTCGTCTTTTGTGAGCAGTCCGGTTTCGAGGATCACTTTTAGTTTACCACCCCTGAGCTGGACTATGGTGCCAGCGCTGGTCAGTTCATTCTTCAGATAGTTGTAGTCACCCGCCTTGAGCGCGATGATATTGAGCACCATGTCTATCTCGGTAGCGCCTTCATCTATAGCCCGGCGAGATTCTTCGACCTTGGCAGGGGTAGCAGAGTAGCCCATGGGGAATCCCACCACAGTAGCGATCCTGACCTTCGAGTCACGCAGTTGGTTCTTGCACTCACGCACCCAGTAGGGCGGCACACATACCGCCGCGAAACCATATTCTTTGGCTTCATCGCACAGGCGGGTGATCTCTTCCTTAGAAGTATCGGCCCGTAGTATGGTATGGTCTATTTTTGACGCGAGATTCATTTCGGAAAATGAAGATAGAGATAAATTTATATTTACCGAGTTTAACGAAATAGAATTTACAGGCCAATCCTGTCACTAAATCCCTAATTTTGTATTCAATCATACATCATAAATAACCATGCTCGGCCTCAAACTAGCTACCGATCCTCGCTGGGTCAATCTCACTGAAAAGTCTATCGAAGACATCCTCACAGATCATGCCTACTGTGAGCAGAAGGCTGCCTCTACAGGTATATCCCTGATCCAAAACTATCCGGAATATGAATCGATGGTCGATGCAGTCTTGCCCATCGTGACTGAGGAGTGGGGACACTTTAAAATGGTACTCGACCAGCTCAAAAAGCGAGATCTAAAACTTGGCCCACAGCGTAAGGACATATATGTCAATGAGCTAATGAAATTTGTACAGAAGGGCGGTAATAGAAAGCAATCTCTCACGGATAAATTGCTTTTTAGTGCGATGATAGAAGCGAGAAGCTGTGAGCGGTTCAGGCTTTTGTCAAAAGAAATAAATGATGAGGAGCTGCGCGAATTTTATAAAAGACTGATGGTAAGTGAAGCGGGACATTATAAGTTATTTCTGGAACTGGCTATCGGAATAAGTGGAGAAGATTTTGTCGAAAAGCGCTGGCAGCAATGGATAGACTACGAAGCTGAGGTAATTCAAAAAATTGACCTGAGAGGGGATAGGATGCATTAGTATTTATGATTTCGGATTTTAGATTTATGATTGAAATACAAAGCAGATTGCCATTTATTGGAAATCAACAATCATAAATCATACATCCGAAATCCTAACATCTTTCACCATCATCTGTAGCGAAACCTTATCATTCCATTCATTTTCTTCGATCTGATAGCAGATGTCAAAGAAATCATCCTTGACCATATTGTATTTGTAGCCTAGTCCAAACCCGATTCCATCAATTGTATCGCCTTTTTGCACACGTTTAATGGAGAATTTAATATGCTCTTCTTTCAAAAGCTTACTCCATTTGCTGTCACGGAGATGTTTACTCAGGAAAACCGGTTTCATATTGCCCGGCCCGAATGGAGCCATCTGCTGTATGATGCTATAGAACTTTGGATTGATCTCATCCAAAGATATCTCTGCATCTATTTCTATCTCGGGTATCTGCTGCTCAGGAGTGATGCGTTCGGCGACTATCTTTTCAAATGCATCAGAAAAATCCTGCACTTTCTCAGGCATCATCGTGAGGCCGGCAGCAAATTTATGCCCGCCGAACTGAATAAGATGCTCCCTGCATTCGTATATCGCCTCATAGAGGTCAAAGCCTTTCACCGAGCGGCCTGATCCCGTCACTTTGCCATCAGAGAGTGTCAGCACGATAGTAGGGCGGTAGTAATTTTCAATCAGGCGAGACGCAACGATGCCGATCACGCCCTTATGCCAGTTCTCATCATAGAGTACCGTTGATTTTCGCTTTATCATGGCCTCATCTGTACCGATCATGTCAAGCGCATGCTNNTGATGGTCTTGTCGAGCTCCTTTCGATCTTTGTTGAATTGCTGAAGCACATCTGCATTGTCATCAGATGCCATGTCATCTTCTTCGCATATCAATAGTTTTACGGCATGCTTACCATCGTCGATACGCCCTGCAGCATTGATGCGCGGGCCTATGATAAAGACGATGTCAGATATGTCCATTTTCTCGATCGATGCTACACCCATCAGTGCACGTATTCGCCTGCATGGATTTTTATTTAGCTTCTGCATACCATGATAGGCGAGTGTGCGGTTCTCACCTGTGATAGGTACTATATCTGATGCGATGCTGATACATACCAGATCCAGATATTGAAATACTTTTTCCTTTGGTATGCCTTGTTGCAGTGCGAATGCCTGTATGAGCTTAAAGCCGATACCGCAGCCACTGAGTTCTTTATATGGATAAGTGCAGTCGGCCTGCTTAGGATCGAGCACCGCTATAGCAGCAGGAGGCTCATCGCCCGGAGTATGGTGATCGCAGATAATGAAATCGATGCCCTTGCTATGCGCATAGTCGACCTTGTCATTTGACTTGATACCGCAGTCGAGTGCGATGATGAGGGAGAAATTATTCTCTGCTGCAAAATCGATCCCCTTTGCCGAAATACCATAGCCCTCGGTGTAGCGATTGGGGATGTAATAGTCAAGGTTGGGATAAATAGTGCGAAAGAAACTAAAGACCACTGCCACTGAGGTCGTCCCATCTACATCGTAGTCGCCATAGATCAGGATTTTCTCGCCACCCGCTATGGCGTCAGTAATGCGATTGACGGCATTTGACATGCCCTTCATCAGAAAAGGGTCATGCAGGCTGTCTAATGATGGCCTGAAGAAAGCTTTGGCCTCCTCATATGTCTCTATGCCACGCAATACAAGCAGCCTACATAGGGCAGGGTGAACCTTAAGCGACTCATATAGAGCAGCCACTTTCGTTTCATCTGCGGGCCTGATTGTCCAGCGTTTTTCTAATCGGGGCAATGTATGATCTGTTTAAGCTGCAAGAAAGAAAAAAATCGGTAGCTGAAGATGTAAAAAGTGATGAGTGGTCGTACCTGCCTGTCATTCAATATAACTATTGTAAAAGATACAAGCCGCCATTAAAGCAAGGAAAGAAAATTCTGCTTACATTTAGGCTAAAATTGGCTCTGATGAGAAAGCTCTATTTGTTGGTCTTGTTAACTCTGTATATATCTATAGCACAGGCGCAGCGGGCACCTGTAGCTATCAATGATGTGGCCACTATATATGAGAATGGCAGTGTTTATATAAATGTGCTCGCCAATGATTCCAACTTTAATCTGCCTGATTCAGTATGTGTGACAGCTGTATGGGGTGGTTATTCAGGTTGGCCGGCCATACAGAGTTGTACCCTGATACGCTTTCATCCGCTCAATCCCACTTTTGTAGGCCTGGACACGTTTTACTATCAATCATGCGACCAAACACTAACCAATCTCTGTGATACAGGGCGAGTGATAGTGACAGTGCTGATAGAAGCTCCTAAAGCTCTCAACGACACTACTACCTTGCTGGAAGGAGACTCGGTCGTCATGAATGTACTGGCCAATGACACAAACTATAATCCTCAGGATAGCGTCAAGATAACAAGTGTATGGGGCGAGACAGGCTGGGTCACGATACTGGATAGCACTCAGATCAAAGTGCATCCTACCAATCCATACTACTATGGAGTATATACGTTCAATTACCGCGCATGTGACACACATATACCGGGGCTCTGTGATACAGGATCTGTAGTGGTAAATATTATCCGCACTCCTATCGCATACCCCGATTCAGCTACCCTGATACAGCCTGATACGGCATATATTTTTGTAGTTGCCAATGATTCGGATTTCAATGCCTTTGACTCTGCCTGTGTGACCAATATCTGGCCTTTGCCTGCTGGTTGGGCCAGCATACAAGGCTGCAATCAGATAACTTTCGATCCGGCCAATTATGATTATGCAGGCAATGATACTTTCTATTATAGTTCATGCTATACGCAGACGCCGAGTGTATGTGATACGGGTATGGTAGTAGTGACGGTGATACTGCCCCTGCCCCAGGTAGATTTTGACTGGGATGATAACATACCCTGCGAGGCACAGATATTCAATACTTCAATAATCACAGAC
>PLSN01000010.1 GCA_003165135.1 Bacteroidota bacterium | reverse complement strand
TGACAGCATACTACTCACCTCAGTAGCGACTAATACTAATACCTATGCTTGGAATACTGGCTCCGTTGATTCTGTCATTTATGCTAAAACCTCTGGAACGTATACCGTAACAGCAAGTAATAACTGCGGAAGCGCAAGTGGAAGTGTGAATGTTGAATTATTGACTTCGCCAGTCAAACCATTTAATGGATTGGTTATTGATAGCTGCAGCGGGACACAGATCACGCTCAATGCACAGAACCCGGGACATACTTATGAATGGTCAAATGGCCTAACGCAACAGTCTATCACCGTGACAGACTCAGGAGTATACTTCGTCACCGTCAGCGATAACGGCTATTGTCCTGTGACTGATAGTGTTTATGTATATACTCACAAATGTGATAGTTGCAAGATAGCAATACCTAATGCATTTACCCCAAATGGAGATGGAAGGAATGATATATTCGACATATCTGCAAGTTGCTCTTTGAAGTATTTCAAGATGAGTATTTACAATAGATGGGGAGAACTGATATTTGAATCTCTCGATCAGGGAATAGGTTGGGATGGCAAATATAAAGGCAGCCCGCAAGGCCCAGGAATATATGTGTTTCTTCTGGATGTAACTTTTGAAGATGGGTCCAATGCATTTAAAGAAGGCAGTCTTACGCTGCTGAGGTAATCCNNTATCCTCAATAAATTTGCACCCCGATTTCTTTCTTTCGTTTAAAATTCCTGAGGCTGTGTTACAATTTCTTAATTAGATATAAAGCTGACTACGCATCCAAAATCAGGGTGAAAATATGAGATTAACCGGCGCTGATTGAAGGAAGGGTAAAGTAGAATGTAGCTCCTTCATCTAATTTACTCTCTGCCCAGACGACGCCCCCGTGTTTTTCAACGATCCGCTTTACTAACAGCAGTCCTACACCTGTGCCTTCAAACTCACTCATCCCATGCAATCGCTGAAAAGCACCAAACAGGCGGTCGTAATTTTTCATATCAAAGCCTGCTCCATTGTCCTTTACTGAGAATGTAACTGTGCTATCTTTCATTTCAAAACCCACAGAAACAACTGGCTTCTCTTTCTTAGATGAATATTTTACTGCATTTGAAAGCAGATTAACCACCACTTGCTCTATCAATGATGTATCTGCCAATGCTTCAGGCAATGCTCCAATTTGAAGGGTCGCACTATGAGGAGTATGAAAAAGAATTTCAGTCCAAACTTTTTTCATTAATTTCTCCATATCGACCGGTACTGGCTGTAGTTTTACTTTTTCATACTTAGCAAGGGTCAACAAATCATCTATAATAGTATTCATCCTTTTACTGCTGCCCTCAATATGATCAAACAATTCGTTCACCTCTTTATTAAATGTAGTTCCATACTCAGTTTTAATAATTTTAGCAAAGCCCATCACTGTCCGCACAGGAGCGCGCAGGTCATGCGATACAGAATAGGAAAATGCCTCAAGTGCCTTATTGGCTTCCTGCAACTCTGAAGTCCGTTCGATCACTTTTTGTTCGAGCGATTCATTAAGTTCGGTAATAATAGCCTGATCTTTTTTACGCTCAGTTATATCCCGGTAGGTTAACACAAATCCATTTATGCCCGGGGTCTGCTGCAGGTTGATAATGCTCCCCTCCAACCAGATATAATGTCCCTCTTTATGCCTGGAGCGCAGTTCAAAAGGAACTGATACCCCCGGCAGCTCGTTTGACCGATTAAAGATTTCCTTCTCCAGATTCAAATCATCAGGATGAACAAAATCGAATATTTTTTTACCTGCCATTTCCCCTGCGGTATAACTGGAAACACGATCCGCTGAAGGACTACGGTAAATAATTTCCGCTTTTTCGTTTATTAGGTAAATGGCATCCCCTATGTTCTCGATTAGAGACCTATGCTTTTCTTCGCTTTGCTCTAATTCTTTTTCGGCCTTTTTACGATTGGTAATGTTTTCTGTCAGAACAGTTATGCCGATCATCTTTTTTTGTGCATCATAGACCGGGTACATCCTTGTTCTCAGCCAAAACTCCTTTCCCTCTGTATCCTTTTGGCATGATTCCAGTTCCGGATATTTGCCTGCCAGGGCATCATTAAACATTGGGATAAATACATTTTCTGTACCGACATGCAGAAACTCTTTAAAGTCTGCACCGATATAAATTTCTTTACCCCGATTTAAGTAAAGCCTTTCCTTTGCAGTTTTATTGTATTGTAAAACCTTCAAGTCAGGAGAGAGCATCCATATAGATTCATTGGCATTTTCAATGATCGCAGAAAAGGTTTCCGCCTGTTCTTTGATCAGGGTTTCCGCCCTTTTGCGCTCAGTGATATCGCGGTAGTTTACAATAAAAGCCTTCACATTTTCATTTTGCAGAAGATTCATCACGGTTCCTTCGACCCAAATATAATGCCCGTCTTTATGACGTATGCGGAACTGACTTCGCACAGCCTTACCCGGTGAGCTCATCGCTATTTGGAAAAATTCCTGCGCAATTTGCAGATCTTCGGGGTGGATAAAGTCTAACGCTTTTTTGCTGCTACCGTCATCCGTCCTGTACCCGGTAATCCTTTCGACTGAAGGACTTTGATAAATATTATCCAGATTTGCATCGAGCAGCATAATGGCATCGCTTATGTTTTCGGTTAGAGCACGGTGCCATTCTTCGCTTTGCCTGATTTTTTCTTCAGCTTCCTTACTTTTTGTAACGTTGAGAGAGTATGTGGAAATGCCTGTGACTTTTTCGTCAGTTATGACAGGGCTGAATGCGGTCCGGTAATAAACACGCTTGCCATCGCGCAAATAGTCAACTTCAACCACCTCCCTATTACCTTTTAAAACATTGTCCAGCATTTTGAGCCGTTCATTTCGTATAGCCTCCGGAAATCCTGTATATACTTCGTCCCCTATAGAAGGGCTGCTATTTGTCAACAGGTGATTATCCAGAATAAAACGGTTGTTGAATAGTACATATCTTTTTTCTGTATCTAGCATTGACGTTGCGCCTTCCATATTCTCAAAAAGAGTTGTCAATTGTGCCGCCCTCTCCCTCAATTCCTTCTCTGCTTTTATTTGCTGACTTATATCGCGCACTATAGATATAAAACCAACCCCTTCAACCATGCGTACATTCACTTCAGTTTCTACAATGCTGCCGTCTTTTCTTTTGAATTTCCTTTCGTGCACCGAACCGCCTTCTTTCACAATTATATCAAGTGTTTTGCTAACCGACGGTAACTCATCCTGAGATATGATATCTGAGATCTTCAATTGCAATAATTCCTCGCGCGGATAACCGGTAAGTTTAACAGCACTATCGTTTACATCTGTGATCCGGAGTGACGGATCAAGTATAAGAATTGAATCGCCCGCATACTTAATAAAGGCCCTACATTTTGCTTCGCTCTCAGTAATTTTCCGGTTACTGGCTTCCAGATTCCTGATCAGACTCCATGTGTCGCTCAGAATAAAGTAGGATAAAATAAAGGCCAAAAGAAGCGAAACAGCAATCAGAAAGTAGAACTTTTTTGCCGTGGAGTTATATACCTCACCATTCCTTTTATATAATTCACCACTCACTTTGACCTGCAACTGTACCAGTTCATTTAATTTGGATATTACAGGATTTATAGTAGTGTACAGCTCACTTTTTATTATTTTGTCAAGTTCATGTGGCTCTTTATTATTTAATATACCCACAAGTTTTTGAATAGTTTTATTGGCTTCCACCATCAATGCAGCATTCTGTTTAGCCAATTGCGCTTCTTCAGGCGTAAGATAAGTGCCCATATATGCCGACCAATTAGCATTAATGGTCACCCTGGCTTGTTCTATCCTTTTCCGGGCTTCATCATAGGTAAGCTGATGATCTTTTACCTGCAGGGTAGCAGACAGGATATCTGTAGCGTATGAATACCGGACAGTAGTGAGTTGTTGCAAAGGGAACACCCGGTCAGCATAAAGCGTTTGAGTGTTTTGGTTCATCGTTTTTAGTGCACTGATGCCAAATGCCCCTATCCCTATCATGACAATGGATAATGTAAATACCAGTAGGTATAGCTTTCCGGAGGAACTGAATTTGCGTAACATAGTTTTCTATTAATATTAATAATATATCAATACTTATTTCCCCCGCATTAAATATAATAAATACAACTTAATATGTATATAAGATTGCACTTAACATCAACGTAAACATTAACTTGNNATTAACTTATTCAACTATTGGAGAATTCTTTAATATATATCAATACACGGAGAACTAGACAATCAATGGAAATGAGGTCATACTCAATCTGCCAAAAACTTTGTCTGATACTAATATTAGGGTAGGGGTCATATGCAAGTTTTATATGTATGATACTGCATGCAAAGAAATAGAACTGAAAGGGAGGGGGACAGCATTTTCCCCGACACAGCTGCATATCACTACTGAGAGTCCTGTGAATCAAAACGGCCCCCTGGCTAATTTATTTGTCTATGGTACAGAGATACATGACCTGCTCACAATAGACTATGATGCTATCTCCATGCTCAATGTATCTGCCACCCAGGGACTGGCAAAAAGGTTGGCCGGAGCCGAAGAAATGATACAACTGCTCAGGTCAGAAAATATAAGGCTCAAGGCTCAGACGGATAAGCAGTCAGGCGTGGTGGATAATATGAAGGCCCAGATAGATGCTATCAATGAGCGGTTGAATGTAACGAGCACTAAATAAGAAGCGTAAATGTTTTTAATTTAGTATTCAGCAATCACTAAAGAAAAGAATTCATAAATCCTTTTAAGGTACTGATATACTTACCCAGTGTATTGGGGGTATGTTTTTTAGTCTCTCTGGTTGACAAGGAAATTATTATAAAAGCTAATTGTGATCTGGTCAAAGGTGCCCCTTATACCTCTCAGTTTTTCATATTCAGTTATCGCATTTTGAATGCTCTTATATTTCCTGATAGTATTGGGCTTTATGCTTTTGTCTCTCTCTGTTTCGGCTATGTGATATTTGACAAAGCCAATAAGAATTATCTAATGAGCGTGACACTGCCCCTGCGCACCTCGTCCTGCAGCTGTCCGAACAGGCCCACAGAGAAAATATAGACATAAACTCCCGGCGGGCATTTTTGTCCCTTATAGGTCCCATCCCAGGGGAATAAGCCATCATAAACTTTCTCACCCCATCGATCAAAGACTTTGAATGAGTGAACAGTGACACCACTCTGCCCGTACAGGAAGAAATTGTCATTGATGCCATCTCCATTTGGAGTGAAAGCATTCGGGATATAAAATTTATCAGGAAGGATCACACTGATCAGCGTAGAATCTGATAAAACACATCCCTGTGTATAAACCGTCAGGTAATATGACTCCTGATCGAGCGGAGCTACAGTTGGGTTAGTGCATTTCAGACAGCTGATAGTAGAGTCATTTGGTGACCAGAAGAATGAATCCACCGCAGGGGGACTCAAGCTGATGTCAGTATAGAGCTCCACACTTTGCCCATAAAATATCGTCGTGTCAGGGTAGACATGGATATTGGGTACCTGTATCTGCGATATGGCGACACTGCTGCTTGTATCTTTGCAGTTATTGGCATCTGTCACGATCACATAGTAGCTGCCGGGTGTAGACACTGTGATAGACTGTGAGGTACTTCCGGTATTCCAGAGATAAGAACTAAAAGGTCCATTGGCATTGAGTGTCACAGACTGACCGTTGCATATTTTTGTGCTGCCATTTGTATCAATAGCAGCCACCGGGTTAGGCAGCGAATAAACAAAAGCTGTATCCAGTCTGGTGCAGGTCCCATCAGAGACAGTTACCACATAGAAGCTTGTATCTGTGATACCTTCTGGTACCGTGACGGTCGGGTTTGCAGCGATTGTACTGGAGAGCCACGACAGCGCCTGCGCAGGTGATGCCGTCCATGTGGTAGTATTAGAACCGGTCGCTGTAGGGTTGCCGCCGAGGGTTACCGTACCGCCTTCACATACTATCCCACCCGGCCCCGCATCTGCCGATGGCAGTGGTGATTGTATCTGGTTGATCACCTGGTCGGGTGGATTCTGGACGGGATTATTGCATGCATCGTATGCGGTACATTGTACATCTATGCCCACAGCAGGTGGAAATACAGTAATGGTCTGAGTCGTATCGCCGGTGCTCCACACATAGTGATACGGGGGCACACCACAGCTGGGATGACAGGTCACTGTGGTCGACTGGCCTGCGCAAACATTAGAATCAGTAGTAGTGAGGTAGGCATCTATCGTGCAGGCCTCGATGGTCATCTCCCACTTATTACCGATGGCGCATA
>PLSN01000183.1 GCA_003165135.1 Bacteroidota bacterium | reverse complement strand
ATGGGAACAGCATCTGAAGCTGCATTGATCTTTTGTTTATTTCTGTCTATGTGCCAGATCAGGTGCCCATCTGCGCGTGATATCTTACCGATACCGATATGCTTCAGCGAATAGAGGATGTTGCCATCATAGTCATAATCGATGGAGTTGGCATGCGACCAGTCAAAAACATTTTTGCCTGCCATCACACCCTGAGCATAACGATAAGGAAGGCAAACGGCGTCGATCCCCAGTGCTACCAATGGATTCCAGCTGAAAATATTTTTGCCTTTTGAGTCATCTATCGCAATGGTCTCATATATCAGTCTGACTGCTGAGTCGACATTATTTTTATACAGCTTTCTAATATCCATGATAGTATCATGGACAGGGAAATACATCATATCTCCATTGCCAGTCAGTCTGAAATCATGAGAGTCAATTTCTTTGCCGCGCCTGCAAAAAGTGTCTGTCATCTGAAAATCCCGGTTGCACATTAAGATAGCCAGATTGTTCATATGACCACCCAGTNNGGACTCCTGCATTGAGTATTATGGACCTGCTCGTGCTGAGGTCTGAAGCGGTGTCAGATGGGTGCAGGGCAAACCATCTCGGCGGCCAGGGTTCATCAGCGTCGATTATCTCCATAGCCGGTGCATACCTGATCTTCTTTCCCTGAAATGCATTATAATCTGATGTAGTAAGGACGAATGAGCCTGTGTCAGAAGGTTTGACACTTTTGAGCGAGATCGGGCATATCTTATGAAGTTCCTGTGCATGTACTATGTCGCATATGCATATCCCGATCAGTACAAATATTATATGCCGGTAGTATCTCATCGATTGCAGGTGTAGGAGACACAATGTATCAAACTTAATTCAAAAGCGAGAATACATAAAACAAAAAAACCTGCTCTTCACTGCAGGTTTCTTTTAGGGTTTGGTCGTTATTTATATTCCGCCTAGCAGAAAATATTAGTCTATGTTTTTGCCGGTTTTCTTTGAGAAGCGTACACTTGTACCTTTCACATCTTTGCGGCCTACGCGGGTAGCAGCACCGTCAGACAGGAGAGCTACGTTTGATACATGAATACCGCCTTCGGTTTTCACGATACCACCTTGTGGGTTTGCTGCATTAGGCTTAGAGTGCTTAGTGTTAATGTTCACACCTTCTACGATCACACGATTTTTTTCGCGGATCACTTCAGCTACACGGCCTTTTTTGCCTTTATCATCTCCGGTGAGGACTACTACGTTGTCACCCTTCTTTATATTCAGCTTCATGTTATTTATGATTTTTGATTGTTGATTTATGATTGCCTGAATGATTAAAGAACTTCAGGTGCGAGCGAAACGATCTTCATGAAAGACTTGTCACGCAGTTCCCTTGCTACAGGTCCGAAGATACGTGTACCACGTGGTTCGTCCTGATTGTTGAGCAGTACGACTGCGTTGTCGTCAAAACGAATATATGAACCGTCTTTCCTTCTGAGGGCCTTGGTAGTGCGAACTACTACAGCCTTAGATACAGAACCTTTTTTCACACCGCCTGTAGGCATTGCTTTTTTGATGGTCACGACCACTTTGTCGCCTACGCTGGCGTACCTTCTGCCTGATCCACCGAGTACACGGATCACCAGTACTTCTCTTGCGCCGCTATTGTCAGCTACATTTGCCCTTGATTCTTGCTGTAACATCTTCTACTATTTATGATTTTTGACGTATGATTTATGATTGCCTCGCGGCTGTTTCAGCAGTTTTGTATTGTCTCAATACTCACTACTAAATACTCAATTACTTATTTAGCTCTTTCTACTACTTCTACCAGTCTCCAGCGTTTAGTTTTGCTGAGCGGGCGTGTCTCCATGATACGCACTGTGTCGCCGGTTTTGGCATTATTGGTTTCATCATGGGCCTTGTACGTTTTAGTACGCTTCATGAACTTACCATATATAGGGTGCATGATCTTAGTGACTTCAGACACTGTAATGGTTTTATCCATTTTGTCGCCGACCACTACACCTACACGCTCTTTTCTGAGATTTCTTTCTGTTGATTCCATTGCTTATAGTTGAAAATCGCTTAATTTATTTAGTTGCTTTTTTTCTGCTGTTGAGATGAGTGATCATACGTGCTATGTCCCTTCTTTTAGCACGGATGCTCATAGGATTTTCGCTGGATGACACTGCATGAGTGAATTCCAGTTTACCCAGTGCCAGTTTCTCCTGTGCTATACGGGCTGTCAGGTCTTTGTCTGCCAGGCCTTGTATATCCTTTAGTTGAATTGCTTTATTAGCTCCCATTGTCTTTTTAGTTATCTGTTATTAGTAATCAGTTGATCAGGAAATTAAGCCGTGATCTCCAGTGCATCCCTGCGGGTTACGAATTTTGTTTTTACAGGCAGTTTCTGAGCTGCGAGACGCATAGCTTCCTCAGCTACTGCACGGGTCACACCATCGCATTCAAACAGGATAGCACCGGGACGAACAGGCGCACCCCATCCTTCCGGGTTACCTTTACCTTTACCCATCCGCACTTCGAGTGGCTTGCGAGTGATCACTTTGTCAGGGAATATCCTGATCCAAACTTTTCCCTCACGTTTCATGAAGCGGGTTACCGCTACACGCGCTGCTTCGAGCTGCTTATTGGTGATCAGGTGGGTATCCAGTGATTTCAATCCGTAAGTACCAAATGATACTTCGTGACCGCGATTTGCCACTCCTTTGATCCTGCCCTTTTGGGTCTTTCTCCACTTTGTCCTTTTAGGTAATAACATAACCTGTTTATTTATTTTTGATTTTCGATATGTGATATATGATATAAAAATCAATCATAAATCATATATCATAAATAACCTTATCTTCTTCCGCCGCCGCCGCCTTGGCCACCACGTGGGCCTTTATTGCGTGGCTGTCTTCTTTCGCCATCACGGCCACCGCCTCTATTATCTCCGCCTCTGTTAGCTCCGCCCTGACCATGCTGGCCACCACCTTCCGGCAGTGAACCTGCGAGACCAGCTGTGAGATCCCTCTTGCCATATACTTCACCTTTGCATATCCATACTTTCACGCCGATCTTACCATATACAGTGAGCGCTTCGTAAAAAGCATAGTCGATATCAGCCCTCCATGTGTGGAGTGGCGTACGACCTTGTTTGTATTCTTCGCTGCGGGCCATTTCGGCGCCACCTATACGGCCTGATACACGCACCTTGATACCTTCGGCACCCATCCTCATAGCAGAAGCGATAGCCATTTTGAGGGCCCTTCTGTAGTTGATACGTGCTTCGAGCTGCTTAGCGATAGTTTCAGCTACGATCATAGCTTCTATCTCAGGGCGGCGTATTTCAGCTATATTGATCTGAACGTCCTTGCCGGTCAGTTTCTTCAATTCTTCTTTCAGACGGTCTACTTCATTGCCACCGCGACCGATGATGATACCCGGGCGAGAAGTGTGAATGGTCACAGTTATTCGCTTCAGTGTACGCTCGATCACGATACGGGATATACCTCCCTTATTGATACGGGCATTGATATACGTGCGTATTTTCACGTCTTCGACGAGCTTCTGTGCGGCGTCTTTGCCACCGAACCAGTTGCTGTCCCAGCCCCTTATGATTCCGAGCCTATTGGCTATCGGACTTGTTTTCTGACCCATTCAGTTGATTGTTTTTTGTGAATTTTCCCGAAAAATGGACTGCAAAGATAGCTTTTATCCACACTATCACAAATATTTCTTAGAAAAAATTGAGCGACCTCTTGGCAGGGCTTTATTTGCAGGGTATTTCGTACAAATACACTGTGTCCAATAAAGAAAACGGGATGGTAGAAAGCGGTTTTTGTCATCCTGAGCGTAGCCGAAGGGTGACATGGTTCGAGGTTCGACTTCGCTCACCTTGACCGCTCACCATGACAGGCTTAAAATCTTATAGCAAAGCTGCTACAGATCGGGAGCTGTTGGTATCCATCATAAAACGGGTCCAGACGGACTTGACCTTTTTGCCCACGCGGATGTCCAGCCGGACATAAGTTTGGGTAGGAACTTTTTGCTTTCGGATCTCATCCAGTACCTCCCGGCTCAGCTGGTCGCCTTTGATAAAATAACTTTTGCTGTACTGCTTATTGATCAGGGAAATGGTCACCGACAATACCTTTTTGGCAGAGTCGGGTACATTCTCCGTAGTGGAAAAAGAAAAGACCGACTTAGGCCGGAAGTTATTTTTGTCATAAGTGAAATTTCGCTCCAGTGTCATATTATCTATGGTCACAGTTTCGACCTGTTTGCGGAGGGTCTTTGGATAGACCTTTGGCTCAGCTTTGACTATGAGGCGTTTGTATAGGAGGATGCGATTATTGCTGCTGAAAAGGATGATGCGCAGGGTCAGGGTATCATAGCCATCCTGCTTCCTGCTGTTTGGGGTGATGCGAAGGAAATTGTCGACCTTGACCGCCAGACCGCGCTC
>PLSN01000001.1 GCA_003165135.1 Bacteroidota bacterium | reverse complement strand
TACTTAACTTCATCTAAAGGTATTTTTTGTAAATATAGCGGTTTTGCTTATTTTACGCTGAGTAATTCTTTGTCATATTATTTAATATTAAAATTGTATTTATGAAATTAGCAACAACATTATTTTTCGCATTTTTATTAACTACATCTCTGGTTCATGGCCAAACCTGGATAGAAATGGACTCAATGCCTCCAGGCAATGGCTTGCTTAAACCATTTTCATTTTCAATCAATGGGATGCTATATGTAGGAGGTGGAGATGACACTTCTAATCATGCATTGAATACTTTTTTTATGTATGATCCATCTTCGAATACCTGGACTCAAAAGGCCAATATTCCAACTGCTCTATACGCTACTGGAGATTTTGTGCTCCATGGCAAAGGATATGTGGCCTGCGGATCACTCCCTGGCCCTTCCAATTTGGTGTACATGTATGATCCAACCACAGATACGTGGACACAAAAAAATAATTTTCCAGGCACTCCCAGAGAAAATGGGGTGGGATTTAGTTTTAATGGGAAGGGATATATATCAGGTGGCTTTGTAGGCGTGAATACTCTGACAAATGATATGTGGCAATACAACGATAGCACTGACACCTGGACTCAAATGGCAAATGTACCCGGTCCTACAAGAAATGGCCCTATGTTTTTAGTGATCAGTAACCAGGCTTTTATCGGTTTAGGTAATGATGTGAGTGGATCAACATATTATTCTGACTTTTATGAATTTAATCCTGATTCTAATACCTATTCTCGTGTCGCAGATATTCCGGTAGCTAGAGGATCCGGAGCTAATTTTACACTAGGCAATTATGGATATGTAGGATTGGGTGTCACTGCAAACGGGGTGGTAAATGACTTTTATATTTATGACCCTGTAGTCAATACATGGACATTGACCAATAATTTTGGCGGATTGGCAAGAGCACATGTTTTTAATGAAGTGGTAGCCGGGGTTCCCTATGTAGGATGTGGAAATGATAGCGCCGGTGCGTATCTGTCTGACAATTGGGCTTTCGGATATCCTACCGGTATTAAAGACATAACCACTGATAATTCTGTTATTAAATGTTACCCATCACCCACATCAGAGAGCTTTACTATAGACATGTCGGGATACGGCACTGGAGAAAAGCAAATTACCATTTATGATGATCTAGGGCAGGCAGTCTATCAAACTCTTACGGTGCAAGATAAGGTGCAGATCAATAACAGATTTTCAACAGGACTCTACAATATATCGGTCATTCAGGGAATGCATAAGGACTATGCCAAAGTAATATTGGAGTAAAAATGCTCCGTAAAATAAAATTGAATCTATTTTGATAAAGATCAGAAACATCTGTATTATTTTCCTTCTTGTTTTGGATATGAACTCTTATGCACAACCATGGGTACAAAAGGCAACCATGCCCGGAGGAACAGGATTAGATGCCCCTATATATTTTTCTATTGGTAACTATCTCTATGTAGGTGGAGGTTGGACAGGGTATTCATCACTGAATACTTTTTATCAATATAATCCTGCCACTAATACATGGTCACAAAAAGCTAATATACCTGCTCCGATATATTCTGTATGCGATTTCACCTTAAATGGCAAAGGGTATGTCGTTTGTGGGGCCGTACCACTTACCAATACTGTTTATGCATATGACACTACAACGAATAGCTGGCAAACAAAGAACCCATTTCCCGGCTCGCCTAGACAAAATATAATTGGATTTAGCTGTGGCGGTAAAGGCTATCTTTTTGGGGGTTTTACAGGCGGTAGTAATGTCGGTACTGACTTGTGGCAATATAATGATACTACAGATACCTGGACTCAGATGGCTTCCTGTCCTGGCCCTGGAAGGGACGGACCGGGGGCATTGGTTATAAATAATAAAATATATGTCGGTCTGGGAAATGATGTCAATGGGGTAAATGCTTTTTCTGATTTCTATTATTACGATCCGCTTAATAATACCTATGCACAAGTTGCCAGCACTCCGGTCGGCATGGGCGGCCCAGCAAATTTTACAATAGGTAATCGGGGATATGTAGGTATAGGATTCTCCACAGGAGGAAATAATAGTGGCTTTTACATCTATGATCCGGTAGCCAATACATGGACTCAGACAAATAATTTTGGTCGACCCGGTAGCTTTAATGTATTTTGCGCTACCGTAGGCAATCTACCCTATGTGGGTTGTGGTATAGATCCTGCGGGCTCATACGTGATTGATACCTGGACCTGGGCAGATAGCTGCACTCTAGCCATTAACCTAGGCAATGACACGACACTATGTAGTGGGGCAACAATTACGCTTACGGATACAAATTCAAGTACCCAACACTTATGGAATAACGGAGCCACAACCTCATCTATCACAGTGTCTTCTGCCGGGAGTTATTGGGTTTCTGATACTAGGGGAAATTGCACCGCCAGCGATACTATCAATGTAACTTTTACTGCAGCGCCAGCCGCCTTCAGCCTTGGCAATGACACCACATATTGCGGCAGTTTTACACGGACATTATCTACGGGGAATGCTAATACGGTCTGGAACACAGGTACCACGGCAGCATCGATATCGGTTTCTACGCCGGGCCTGTATTGGGCTCAGATCACTACTCCATGTGATACGGTGAGAGATAGTATAGTCATATCTCAAAACCCGCTGCCGGTCGTCAATCTGGGGAATGATACTAATATATGTAACAGTAATCCATTGACACTTAATGCTACCACAGCAAATGCTACTTATTCGTGGCAAAATGGAACTACTGCTCCCATACTCACGATCTCTGCTTCAGGTATTTATTGGGTGGATGTGACAGTGAATGGCTGTATGAAAAGAGATTCGATTGTAGTAAGTTATATTAACCCTAATTCATTTAGTATCGGTGATGACACCACTTATTGCGGTAGTTTTAGTCGTGTCCTGACTGCGGGTGTGGCCCATAGTATCTGGAGCACGGGAGATACTGCTACGTCGATTACGGTAGATACCCCGGGAAAATACTGGGCAGTGGCTTATGCCTGTGGTGACACATTGATGGACAGTATTCGTATATCAGAGAAGCCACTGCCTATTGTTGATCTGGGTAATGATACTTCTGTGTGCCCGGATCACGATGTTATATTAAATGCCGGGAATCCGGGTGCCACATATCAATGGCAGAATAATAGCACCGGCCAAACATTGACGATAGATTCATCGGGAGTGTATTGGGTCAATGTGACAGTAAACGGATGTACAGGAAATGACTCTATTCTTATTGCTTCTTTGTCACCGCCATCGCCATTCACTATAGGCAATGATACCACTATCTGTGAGGACAGCAGCATTGTTCTGAATGCATACCAGATTAATACAAATTATTTTTGGAGCACCGGAGATACTGCGCCGTCTATTACGGTGAACCAGTCAGGGCAATATCAAGTGGTCGATTCTAATGTGTGTGGTTCATATTCTGCTACCGCAAGTGTGACCACTAAGCAATGTGTCTGTAAAATAGCAATACCAACAGCCTTCACTCCCAATAATGACGGCAAAAATGACTTCTTCTATGTATTGACCCAATGTCCATTACTGAACTTTCAATTTGATATATACAATCGCTGGGGGCAGAAAATATTTACAACAGATACTGTCACAGGCAAGTGGGATGGAACATATAGAGGAGCACAACAGCCACTAGGTGTCTATGTTTATTTTTTGAAGTATACAGACCCATATACAAATAAGGAAAATAGCCAGACCGGCAATGTGACCCTGCTTAGATAAATTTATTAGCGGTTATCGTCCACATAATCTTGCAAATACCTGTAAGGCTCATTGAGTTTGCCATCCAGGGCGATAGTTGCCTTATTGATAGTAGTGCTCCACTCTTTGAGCAGACGGGGTATCACGC
>PLSN01000512.1 GCA_003165135.1 Bacteroidota bacterium | reverse complement strand
TAGTGCCGGGAGTTTTGATAGAGATAGCGGCGAACTCTACCGGCTCAGCATTGACGGAATCTATGACAGTGCCGGAAATAACTCCTATACCCAGCTGGCAGAATGCCGGTAGGTGTGAGAAAGCAATGAACAATAAAAGCAATGGAATAATTCTCTTGCCTTGCACTATACTTCAGGTGTTTTATGATAGAACAGAAAGGCATGAAAATAATATTGATTTGCCATATCATGGAATATCAATATGTTATTAAAATATAAAAAATCGCTCTGTGATTTATGAAGCCAGCAGACGGGCAAAGTTCCATACATCTTCAAAAGTATTGTAGAGCGGCACAGGTGCTACCCTGATCACATCGGGCTCACGCCAGTCAGCGATGACGCCAGCCTTGGTCAGTTTATCAAATATCTTTTTACCGTTCTTTTTAGTTTGCAATGAGATCTGACAGCCACGATCTGCAGAAGTAGAGGGTGTAATGATTTTTAGTTGACTGGTGGCAGGTGACAGTTGGTTGGTTAAAAGCCAATATAAATAAGCAGTCAGCAGTTCACTTTTCTTGCGGAGGTTTTTCATGCCCGCCTTTTCGAATATCTCCAATGAAGCTTTGTGCGCAGCCATATTCATGACGGGAGCATTACTGAGCTGCCAGCCTGCAGCGCCCTCTTTTGGCACGAAGTGCTTCTCCATTTTAAATCGCGTCTTTTCGTCATTACCCCACCAGCCTGCGAAGCGCGGCAGGTCAGGCCTCTTGGAGTATTTGTCATGGATGAAGACACCGCTCACTCCACCAGGGCCGGAGTTGAGGTATTTGTACGAGCACCATGTCGCGAAGTCCACTTTCCATTCGTGTAGTTTCAATTCTACATTGCCGATGGCATGTGCGAGATCAAGGCCAAATGTGAGATCGTATTTCTGACAGGCTTTGCCTATTTTTTTTATGTCAAAGAATTGCCCGGAGTAAAGTTGACAGCGCCAAGTAGGACCAGGGCTATTTCGTCTTTGTGTTTTTCGAGCGTAGCGACGATGTCTTCTGTGCGAAGCGTTACTTCTCCTTTTCTAGGCAGTAGCTCTATAATATTTTCCTTCGGGTCCAGACCGTGAAACCTGATCTGCTGCTCTACCGCATAATAGTCAGACGGGAATGCGCTGCCCTCGATGACGATCTTTGTTTGCTTGTCTTTCGGCCTGTAGAATGTCACCATCATGAGGTTGAGGTTCACCGTCAGGTTATTCATGCAGACGACTTCATCTTTTTTTGCGCCGACCAAATCGCAAAGAGGTTTGGTGAAAAGATGGTGATAGTATAGCCATGGATTGCGGGCATGGAGATGGCCTTCTACGCCATACTTACGCCAGTCCTCTATCTCGGTCATGACATGCTTTTCGACTGACTTTGGCTGCAGGCCGAGAGAATTGCCACAGAGATAGATTGAGTCTTTACCATTTACTCTTGGTATATAAAACTCCTTGCGAAATGGCTTCAACGGATCATTCTTATCCATCTTTTTGGCAAAGGCTAGTGTGTTTTCAAACTGCATGATCGTGTTTCTTGTATTCTTATCCTCTGAAATCTGAAAGCTTAGCGGGTTCTTTTATCCCCAACCATTCCAGGGCATTCTTGTAATTGAGTTTATCCTTTATCGCTTTTGATACTTTGAGTTCGGTGATGATCTCGCCCGGTACATCCTCGCCGAGTGGGAAAGGGTAGTCGCTGCCGATCATGACTTTATCCTCACCTAGCAGGTCTATCACAAATTTCAGAAAGCTTGCATCGTGTATCAATGAATCAACATAAAACTTACCCAGATAGTCACGAGGGTTGATATCATTATCGAGTGCAGTGAGATCGGGGCGTACTTTAAATCCCTGCTCCACTCTGCCGATGGTAGACGGAAATGAGCCACCGCCATGTGCAAATGCAACCTTCAGGTTTTTGTACCGCTCAAACACACCACCGAAAATCATCGAACAGATAGCGCGCGAAGTTTCAGCGGGCATACCCACCAGCCAGGGCAACCAGTATTTGTCCATTTGTTTGGTGCCCATCATATTCCATGGGTGAACGAAGACCGCCATGCCGAGTTTCTCAGCCGCCTCATATATCGGGAAGAACTGGGGCTCGTTGAGGTTGACGTCATTGATGTTGGATCCGATCTCTATGCCTTTGAGGCCGATCTTTTTGCAGCGCTCGATCTCTTTGATAGCAAGGTCGGGGGCATGCATCGGGACTGTTCCAAGTCCTATGAATCGCTGCGGGTAGCGCTCTACGACAGATGCTATGTGATCATTGAGAAAGCGCGATGCATCGAGANNTAGCTAAACAGCACGGGAATGGTGGAAAGCACCTGTACATCTATATGATGATGATCGCATTCTTTCATGCGCACTGTCGGGTCCCAGCAGTTATCCTGTATCTCTCGGAAGAACTCATCATCCTTCATCATACGCGCGCAGCAGGGCTTGTGATGCTCCAGATGTATGAAGCCCCCATAGCCAAACTTCTCACTCCAGCGAGGCAGGTGCTCAGGGATGATGTGTGTATGTATATCTATTTTGAATGACACGGGGTATCTGATTAGCCGTCACAAAAAACAGATTTTTTTTGAATACCGGCACAGAATTTATCCGCATATCGATTTGGTTTTAGGAACAGGTCGCGACCTGTCCCTACTGAAAACAAAAAAAGGCGCAAAATTTTGCGCCTCTACATTACAATTAATGATCATTTATTTCTTCACTTCACTAGAATCTGCCGGAACGAAATCCAGCGAGACTGAGTTCACGCAGTACCTCTTGCCGGTCTCAGTAGGGCCGTCGTCAAATATATGCCCCAGGTGGCTGCCGCATCTCGCACACATGATTTCCGTCCTCACCATCCCGAAATTGGTATCAGTGTGTGTGATGATCTTGCCACCCTTGATCTCGCGGTCAAAGCTAGGCCAGCCGCAGTGTGAGTCAAACTTCATATCTGATGTAAAAAGCTCATTGCCGCAGGCAGCGCATCTGTATACACCTTTATCTTTGGTAAGGTAAAGTTTACCTGAGAACGGCCGCTCAGTGCCCTTTTCACGGAGTACATAGTACTGGTCAGGTGTGAGGCTTTTCTTCCATTCTTCATCTGTTTTCTTTACTTGGTTATCCATTGTGGTATCTGATTTTATGGTTTCTGAATTTTTTGAACTGGTTTGGCCTTTCTGTCCGCAGGACTGTAATGATAATAGTACCACTGCAAATAAAATGATCGGGTATCGCATGTTGGGTGATTTTGTTAGTAGATATACGACTGAGACAGGCCTTCCTGACTTGGGCTTTCAAAATTAACATTTCTTGAGGAAGTGACGGGGGACGAAGGGCGGGGGACGTGAATTGCATTTTGATTTAAAATTTCCAATTTAAAATTGAAAATTGCAGGCTATAACCAAACCACAGATGGCCATAATCAAACCCTTTCGCGCACTAAGACCCACTGCAGAACTTGCTTCCAGAGTGGCATCATTGCCCTATGATGTGATGAATACTGAAGAAGCCAGAGAGATGGCTTCGGGTAATCTATATTCTTTTCTACATGTGAGCAGGGCAGAGATAGACCTGCCTATGGGTACCGATGTTCATTCGCCGATAGTCTATCAACGTGCAGCAGAAAACTTTCAGACATTTATAAACAGTGGAACTCTGAAGCAGGATGATAAACCCTGTCTGTATATCTATGCACAAACTATGGATGGCAGGAGGCAGGTGGGACTCGTAGCATGCAGCTCGGTAGAAGATTATTTCAATGATGTGATAAAAAAACATGAGTTCACCCGACCGGAGAAAGAACAGGACCGTATCGAACATATGGAGGCTGTCAAGGCACACGTAGGGCCTATATTTCTCACCTATGCTCCCAACAGAACTGTCAAAACTGTGATCGCAAAAGTAATTGCTACTGCACCTGTGTATGACTTCACATCTGAGGATGGTATACGTCACTCGCTATGGGTAGTGGATAGTGTAAGTGATTTGGAGACGATATGCACAGCATTTCACAATGAGATACCATGCACCTATATAGCAGATGGACATCATCGAGCGGCATCTGCAGCCAAAGTGGGAAAGAAACTACAGGCACAAAATCCTTCACACACAGGTGGGGAAGAATACAATTTCTTTTTGTCTGTATTATTTCCCGCAGACGAGCTGGCGATCATGGATTATAATCGTGTGGTCAAAGATCTCAACGGGCTTGATAAAAGCAGTTTGCTTGAGAAGTTGTCAGAAAAATTTAGCCTGGGCACGATCAATGCGTCTGATGCCAAACCTGCAAGGCTCCATGATTTCGCCATGTATATAAACGGGCAATGGTATAGGCTGACAGCGAAAGAAAACTCATATCCTAACGACCCGATCGGGATACTCGATGTCACCATACTTCAGGATAATGTTTTAGCTCCGCTGCTTGGCATTGCAGACCCGCGTACAGATAGGCGCATCGATTTTGTAGGTGGTATCAGGGGATTAAAGCAACTCTCCAAAAGGGTAGAAAGCGGTGAAATGGCGGTGGCATTTGCGCTATATCCTGTCTCACTAAAGCAACTGATGGACATAGCTGACTCAGGCAATGTCATGCCTCCAAAGTCAACCTGGTTTGAGCCGAAGCTCAGGGACGGACTGGTGAGTCATTTGTTTTGACCGGAATTTACAGTAGTTTTTAGCTGTGAAAGACACCTAATTGTCTTTTAGACAGTATTTCACTTTCAAATTTCGTTCTAACGCTCCAAATTTTTTATCTTGTAGCAAGATTATATATGAAAGTATTTATTTAAACCGCAAAAACCCGCTTATGATATACAACTACTCTAAGAAAATTATATTTTTCGCTTTCCTGTTTACTGCTCTGTGTAGCAAGGCTCAGGTCAATGATGTGCTGAAAGCAAGCCAGTTTGGCGGTATTACTAATGTAAGTTTTAATCCAGCTATAGCTGACAATCCTTTTTTGGTCGATATAAACCTGGTCTCTGCAGGAGTGGGATTTGAGAATAATTACATCGGCATCAGTCCGAAGACTTTTACTAATCATAGCCTTTTTAATGACCCTAATTTTCAAGCGGACCAGCTCACTGAGCGCCTCAACGGCGATCCTAAAAAATTATTCCTGGGGATGCAGGTGCAGGGGCCACTCTCGTTTATGGTCAGCTTTGGTAAGAAACGCAATAACAAAAATGCAATTGGCTTTTCATACCATGCCAATTCAATAGTTAATATAGATGGAGTAGGAGAGCGGTTTGCCCGGTCTGCCTATTACGGACTGGGAAACAAAGCAGACTCGATCACCGGATTTGACTATCAGAACCTGAGTAATCAGAACCTCTCAGTCAAAGCACTGGCATGGGCGGATATGGGGATCACATACTCCAGGGTATTGTATGATGAAGGCGCACATATGCTCAAGGCGGGTGTGACAGGCAAGGCCATCATAGGCCTGGCAGGCGGATATATCTCATCAAACAATATAAATTACAAGATCCGCGGCTATGACACCTTAGATATTTACAATTCCGACATCAGCTATGGCCATAGTGCAGCCCTATCAAATGCGCAAAGCCTAACTGCCTCTGATATCCTCAATGGCAAAAGCAAGGTCTCATTTGGTGCAGACCTTGGCGTGGTCTATGAGTGGCGCCCTGACAAGGATAAATACCAATATGACTATGACTGCCAGAAATGGTATCTCAATGATGTAAAAAAATATAAGCTGTCTGTTGGCTTTTCAGTTATAGACATCGGCCGTGTGATGTTTGCCCAACCTAATGATGTGAGCAGCTATCATGCTAATGTAGTAGGCTGGGATGTAGCAAACTCCGGAATCAACAGCGTAAATAGTTTCGACAGTGTGGTCCATAACACTAATGGTTTTTCGGCTATAAAAGCAAACAGCTTCAAGATGTGGCTACCTACCCGTTTCAACCTTTACATAGACTACAATATCTATAAAGGAATAGGCCTGAACCTGAATGGTATCATATCTCCGACCCTGGCCAAGCAGGATAATCAGGTGCATTATCCTACATCTGTCGCACTCACTCCCAAATATGATATGAAATGGTTCGGGGTATACATTCCGCTCACTTATAATGAATTCGGGAATTTTGGT
Organism: Bacteroidota bacterium; assembly: GCA_003165135.1. Classification (GTDB taxonomy): domain Bacteria; phylum Bacteroidota; class Bacteroidia; order Chitinophagales; family LD1; genus UBA1941. The sequence continues at coordinate 7,914 of PLSN01000512.1, read as the reverse complement.
GCAGGTGCAGGGCTTCGCGCAGGGCCATTATTTGTGACATCATCCAATCTGATCACCGCTTTCGCCTACAAGGCCACATATGCTATCAATATCCAGGCTGGTGTGAAGATCACCATACCATACCTGAGGCAGAAGGACCATCATAAGAGCCATAAACTGGGAGATGATGTCATGGACAGTATCTGCCCTAACTATACTGCAGACCTTTATAAGTATTTCCCTAACAAGGCTGCTAATCTGGATTACGGCACTCCTACACCTGATAAAGTAGCCGCAGGTACATATGTGATCACCCGTCCTAATGCCAAGGGTGGATGCCCTGATTCGGGAGTGGTCACTATTTCCTATCGCGCCGGAGTGAATGCAGGTGGCAATACAACGATCAAAGTGTGCGGCAGCAGTACATACGATCTCACATCAGTCTATCCGAATAATGGTTACAGCAGTTATATCTGGAATACTCCAAACCCATCTGCCGTTAGTTCGGGTACTTATATCCTGGTAGTGACCAGTGCTACTGGATGTACGGATACAGCTACTGCTACAGTCACCGCAAATCCAAGGCCGAACCTGGGAGGAAACCGGGCCGACAGCATATTCCCGGGCAAAACCTATGACCTCACTGTCCTCTATCCTAATATCGGATATCCGACATATGAGTGGGCCGGAGTGAGCAATTTTGCCGCTGTGCCTACAGGCACCTATCAGCTCATAGTCACTGATAAAAATGGCTGTAGTGATACTGCCACGGCTACGATCACGCAGAAGACCCCGCCGCCGCTGACCAAGAAAGAGATAGCAACGATCAAGTACGCTTTTGACAATCTCGAGTTTGAGACAGGCAAGGACAAGATCAAACAGCATTCCTTTATTTCACTGGATGGATTGGCAAAACTCCTGATTGATAAGGGCTACGGACTGCAAATAGATGGACATACTGATAATGTCGGCAAGGCGGACATGAATATGGAACTATCTCTCAAACGTGCCAATGCCGTCAAGAACTACCTCATAGATAAGGGCGTGAACGGCACGAAACTCGAAACTGCAGGTTACGGCCTCACCAGGCCTATAGCAGATAATAAAACAGCTGCTGGTCGTCAGAAGAACAGACGCGTAGAAATGTCAGTGATCTATAAATAATAAGGCATATCATTTTGAAAGCCAAAGAAAGGCGGGGCATGTGTCCCGCCTTTTTTATTTCTCTACAATAGAAATCAACTGCATTTCGTCTTTAATCATCTTAATACTTATTTTAGCCCCCATGATACATTTCGAAGAACTGGTCCTGCCCAATGGATTGAAGATACTGGTACATGAAGACCCCTCCACACCTCTGGCAGCAGTGAATATCCTCTATAAAGTCGGCGCACGCGATGAGGACTCGAGCAGGACAGGCTTTGCGCACCTGTTTGAGCATTTTATGTTTGAAGGTTCGGTCAATATACCTGACTTTGATACAGAGCTACAGATAGCAGGCGGAGATAATAATGCTTTCACTTCTAACGATGTGACCAACTATTATGACATCCTCCCTGCCACTAATCTGGAGACGGCTTTCTGGCTGGAGAGTGACAGGATGCTCTCACTGGATTTTAATATCGATAGCCTTGAGACACAAAAGAAAGTGGTCTGCGAAGAGTTTAAGGAACATTATATTAACCAGCCCTATGGCGATGTCTGGCATAAGCTGTCTGCCTTGGCATATAAGGTACATCCCTATCAATGGCCTACGATAGGTCTTGAACTATCCCATGTCGAGAATGCCAAGATGGAAGACGTACGGGATTTCTTTTATAAATACTACCGTCCGCGCAATGCCGTGATGGTCGTAGCAGGCGGCGTCAAAACCAAAGAGGTCGAAAAACTGGCGCTGAAATGGTTTGGCGATATACCATCAGGTGAGCTGATCCCTCACGACCTGCCCAAAGAACCTGAGCAGACAGAAGAGCGTGTGCTCGTACTGCATGAAGATGTGCCACTCAATGCCATCTATAAAGCATATAAAATGTGTGACCGCCGTCATGACGACTATCAGGCTACGGACTTCATACGCGATATGCTCTCTACGGGCGATTCTTCACGGCTCTATCATGAGCTTGTGAAGGACAAAAAAATATTCAGTTCGGTGGCTGCCTATCTGTCGGAGACTATCGATGATGGGATATTCATCATCGAGGGGAAACTAAACCCTGATGTCAGTATGGATGATGCAGATGCCGCGATCATAAACTGCATCACAAAACTGTCTGACGATGTATCCGAAGATGAACTGCAAAAAGTGAAGAACAAGACCGAGGCATTTCTCACCTTTAGCGATACCAATATCCTCAACCGCGCCATGAACCTGGCATACTATGATATGCTCGGCAATGCAGCCGATGTCAATACCGAGATAGACAAATATATGGCAGTAACCACGACTCAGATCAAGCGAGTGGCGAAAAATATTTTCAATAAAAACAGATGCAGTACCGTAAAGTATTTTAAAAAATAATTTGACAATTCGGCGATTTGAAAATTTGGAGATGACAATAGCAATCAATACAAATTAACCAGCGTAGATCAGCGAAATCTGCGGGAAAAAGATAAAAATGAACAGAACACAAGCCCCGAAAATAAAGACTGTAGACGCTATCGACCTGTTAGCAGTAGAGCAGATCAAACTCGACAATGGTATACCTGTATATATAATCAACTCAGGTGAGCAGGAGATCGTGAAGATCGACTTCGTATTTGAAGCAGGCAAATGGTATGAGCCGAAAAATCTGCTTGCCGATTTCGTAAACAGGATGATGCGTGAAGGTGTGAAAGGAAAATCGGCAAAAGAGATCGCGGATATATTTGAATTCTACGGCAGCAATCTGGAGTCCAGTGTTTCTTTCACCAATGCAGGATTTCAAATTTATTCTCTGAGTAAGCATCTGCCGCATATACTGCCTTTGCTCATGGAGATATTTACAGAAGCATCTTTCCCGGAAGATGAATTTCTGACCATGCTCAATAACAGGAAACAAAAGCACACAGAGCGCCTCGCCAAGAATGACTATATCGCCAATCGTAATTTTCTCTCGGCCATGTGGGGCCAGGAGCATCCTTATGGCAGGGTCACGGAGTTTCAGGATTTTGAAAATGTCAACACCGGCCAGCTAAAAGACTTCTACAGTAGCTATTATAATGCAGGCAACTGTTTCATCCTCATCGCCGGCAAGCTGGATGATGCCATCATCAAAAGCCTAAATAGTGTTTTTGGTGCGAAAGCCTGGCTGGGCGCGAAAGCACCGCATGATATAAATTATCACCCGCATCCTAATGCCGAACTCCGCCAACATACCGAGAAAAAAGACTCTGTGCAGAGTTCCGTGATGATAGGCAATGCCACTATCAATAAATATCATCCCGACTTTGATAAACTGTCCGTCGTCAATACCGTTTTTGGCGGGTATTTCGGTTCGCGGCTTATGGCGAATATCAGGGAGGAAAAAGGATATACTTACGGTATATTTTCTTCGCTTTCATCGTATCAGCACGGCGGCATTTTGGAGATCAGCGCCGAGGTGGGCAAGGAAGTAAGCGAAGCAACGATCAATGAAGTGCATAATGAGATAAAGGCCATGCGCAATGAGCTAATAGATGAAGAGGAACTCGACACGGTGAAAAACTACCTCACAGGCCGCCTGATGCGGAGTGTGGACGGACCGATGAAATATTCCGATGTATACAAAGGACTGATACTATACGGTAGGGACAGTGACTATATCAATGAATACCTGCACACGATACACACGATCACGGCAGAAGAGATCAGGGAACTGTCCGTCAAATATCTCGACTTTGACAGGATGTATAAAGTGACGGTGGGGTGATTAATGAATAATTAAGAATGAATAGTGGATAATGCCTATTCTCAGATAACAAATGGTTTTTCATAATAAAATAGCCAATACATCGTTTAATGGCTTGAAAAACCGCTATGTGCAACGTATCAAATACCCCAATCGTCTAATTACCAAACCACTTTTGTTAATATCCTAAACTGAATCTCGCTTATTGCATTATTTTTACCCGCGCTAAAATCGGGCTCTATCAAAAAGTTTTATTACATATTAGTTTTTTCTCTGGCTATGCATTGTGCTCTGGCCCAGGTCATCGTTACCCAGCCGCTGATATGTGCGGTCCATAATACATCGACCACCTCTGATGCTTTGACCTGGGATATGGCGGTCAATAATCCTTGCGGGACATTTGTAGGCTATGTGATATACAGATCGACTAAACAGGCAGGGCCATATCAGCCTGATACTATCATCACAGACCAGAATGCCACATCATGGGTGGATCTCCAGATATCCGGCGGCAATAACTGGTTCTATTATGTCAAGGATAGTTTCAATTGTCCCGGAGCTAGCTATCAGATAGCAGATACTTTAGAAAATGAGTTCAACCCAGATGTTCCTATTCTTAACTATGTCACTGTAAATTCTGATAGTACGATCACATTTAACTGGCAGCCTGGTTCCTCACCACAGACGACATTTTATATTGTATACATAATAGAGCCAAATGGGACTAAGACTATTGTAGATACTGTATTTGGACGTTTTAACACTACGTGGATAGACAATGCAGATAATNNTCTTCATTTTCATTTTCCATAGCAGCAGGCGATAGTTGTCCGGGTGAACAGCTGAGTTCATATAATACTAATCCGTTAAACACCATACTGCTCACCCATAGCGAGGCAAGGTGTAATCCCGCTATACCATTGGCATGGACAGCATATAACTATATGCCCGGAGGGCTGGCAGGCTATCAGATCTATGTGAGCAGAAATGACAGTGCCTATGCCCTCGTCGCGACGGTAGATTCATCTACACTGATATATAACTATACGAGCTTCAATAACGGGGACTCCGTGCAGATAGCAGTAGTAGCATTTAATAGTGATACTACGATCCTGGCCTCTTCCAATTATGAAAGGTTCATAGCCACTGTCATCAAGCCGCCGGCTTATATCTACCTGACCAGCCTCTCGGTCGACACGAGCGATAATCACGTCGACATCAGATGGCTGGTAGACAATAACGCTAAGATATACGAGTATCAGGTATACAATTCTGAAGATAGCGCCACCTGGGCCACGATCCCTGATGCCAATAACGGCGTCGAGCAGGTTCCTGTGCCTGTGGCACGCTTTGCCTCATATATAGACAGTACTGTGCAGCCACAGTATGGCCCGTATTATTATTATGTGCAGGGCTATGACTCCTGTATGACCTCCACAAACACACCTCCGGGCGAGATTGTTTCCCTGCAGGGTACGCTTTCCGATTACTATCAGATCACACTCACCTGGAACTACTTCGAGCTCTATGGTGCTACCGTACAGCGTTACGACCTCTTCAGAGATATCGGAAATGGTTCCGGTTTAGTGTTTGACAAATCCTTCGGCCCGAACGTGATCACTTGTATAGATTCTGTATTTCAGGACACCGCATCGATCGGACAGTTCTGCTACCTGATACAGGCCGCCTATACCCTCAATCTGCCACTTGCCAATAACTACGATACCTCGGAGATAAGCCTCTCCAATATCACCTGCGTGGACCACCGCCCTATCATTTATATCCCTAATGCCTTCGTGTACAATGGAGTCAATAATTTCTTCAAGCCACGTATCATATTCGGCGACCCGGCAGGATACAGTATGAGCATCTTCGACCGCTATGGCGGCAAGATATTTGAGACCCATGACGTCAATGGCGCCTGGGACGGCACCCGAAACGGCAGCCCTGTCGATCAGGGAGGATATGCTTACCTTATCACTTTTACAGCGCTTGACGGAACGCCCGTGACCCGCTCCGGTATAGTCATGTTTTTGAAGAAATAATGCTCTGTAAAAAAGGGATCACAGTTTGATTTCTTGACTTTATTTGCTATATTTGTATTGTGTAGATAAATAAAGTGAAATAAAATTCAATTATGCATATTTTAATTTATAATTATAAATTCGTCTATGTGCAATAGATTGATTTNNGGTTAAGGTGGTAAAAAAGGAAAAAATATAATATATAAGTGAAAAAATGTAGCATGCTGAGTTCACCTGATAAATTCCCCGAAATTGATGCCGTATCAGTTTTGATCTGTCCCTTTATCCGGCTGTACAACCATATCAGATAAAAGGACATCTTAGTTACAGAATAAAAAGTATTGACCCGATTTGTATGAAAAGGAAAAAAATATTAGATTACAATCGTAATTCGCTGATATGAAGAATTTGTACTTAGCTTTTTTGCTATTTATCGGTAGTAGTTTGTTCGCACAGGATGTCCACTTTTCTCAGTGGTGGGCAGCTCCGGTAGCTATGAACCCTGCCATGACGGGCAATTTTCCCGGCCTCATCCGGGCTACTTTCAACTACCGCAATCAGTGGTTTCTCATTCCTACGCTCAATCAGGTGACCCCTTATCAGACATTCGAAGCATCAGTAGATGCAGCGCTGTCATCACAGCGTATGGAGAATAACAAGTTTGGTGTGGGACTCATGTTCTATAATGACAAAGCCGGCGATGGTGGCCTCTCTACCAACTCGGCCATGGCATCCATAGCCTATCATCAGGGTGTAGACCGCTACGGCAGGTCGCATCTGTCTTTCGGACTACAGGGCGGTTTCGTAATGAAGCAGATACAGGAGCAAAACCTGATCTTTGAATCTCAGCTGGACGGATACGGATGGAATAAGAACATCAGCAATGGAGAGAATTTCAACAGCAATCCGATCATCTACCCTGACGTGAATNNTGAATGCAGGGATCATGTTTTCATCCCGTCCTAAAGATAAATTCGCTTATAATTTTGGTGTCTCCGTATTTCACATAGCTGCTCCCCGTGAGAGTTTCCTCTTTGATCAAAACAACCGCATCAACAGAAGATATGCTGCCAATGGAAGCTGTGATATCAGTGCCGGTTATGATGACCACTGGACCATATCACCGACCATCCTCTTTATGATGCAGGGACAGGCTGTACAGTATAACTATGGCGTAGGGGTCAACTATCAGACCAATAATGACAACCTTGGTATCTTCGGCGGCGGTTTCGCACGAATGAATAGCGGCGGTGCGTTTGATGCAGCCATCCTCAATCTCGGTGTAGATGTATACAATACCCGTATAGGTCTGTCATATGACATCAACGTATCCGGCCTCAGCGGTGCATCTGAGTCTCAGGGCGCGGTAGAGGTATCGGTAGTATATATCTTTAAGAAAAGTAGGGACCAGTCTATCAACTACCCTATGTACTGTCCTAAGTTCTAATAACAATTCCACCCTTTATAACTAGTCGATCAAACCTGTATCAGGTACTGCTTATTATCGTTAATATTGCTGGACAAGAATTATTATCAATGGCGGTAAAGATATTGATCACAGGGGGCACCTTTGACAAAGAATATGATGAGATAAACGGCAAGCTTTATTTCAATGATACCCATCTGCCGGAGATACTCCATCTGGGCAGATGCGACCTGAATGTCAGCATATCTACGCTGATGATGATAGACAGTCTGGAGATGACCGATGCTGACCGTGAGCTGATACTGAATGAATGCCGTAAGTGTGCTGAAGAGCAACTGGTCATCACTCATGGCACAGATACTATGGAAGTCACAGCGCGCATACTGGGGCAGGCCCTGCTACCCAAAACGATAGTGCTGACAGGAGCGATGATACCATATAAGTTTGGCAGTTCTGATGGCTTGTTTAATATGGGTACCGCTTTGGGCTTCGTGCAGTCGTTGCCACATGGTGTATATGTGGCTATGAATGGCAAATGCTTCGTCTGGGACAATGTGCGGAAAAACCGCATCAAAGGAACATTTGAAGAATTGAATCCGTAAATTATATTTTATTGTCG
>PLSN01000513.1 GCA_003165135.1 Bacteroidota bacterium | reverse complement strand
TTGTATTGTCTCAATACTCAATACTAACTACTCAATACTAGTTCCTCACCCACCATGCCCATGCGATCAGCAGAGGCTGAAAGATAATGAGCCGTATCCATAGCAATGTACTAAGATTTGGGTCTACTTTGAAATTGTAGATATGTGCGGGTATGAAAGCCAATAGCATGACGACGATCAGATAACCACCTACCATACGAGTCTCCGGGAATATCATCATAGCAGCAAGAACTAACTCTGCTATACCTGCAGCTATATTGACCCAGTATGCATCGCCGACGTAAGGAGGCACTATTCTATAATAGAACTTCGGATGCCAGAAGTGATTGATACCTGCGGCAAAGTAGCCAAAGATAAGTAGGTAGAGTGCTGCTTGTTTCATTAGATAAATCTAATATAATTTGGGATTAAAGCCTCTCCTTTGGAGAGGTTTGGAGAGGTGGCTGTTAAAACAAATGCTCGACGAGTTGCTGCACCTTGCTGATGCTGACTATATTGATGGTATATTTTGACTGGTCGATGGCTTTTTGATTGTAGTAGGAGACGAATATTTTATCAAAACCCAGTTTATCTGCCTCGGCTATACGCTGCTCTATACGGTTGACGGCGCGGATCTCGCCGCTCAGACCGACCTCTGCTGCGAAGGCAGTCTTAGCAGGAACTACTTTATCTTCATAAGAAGAAATAAGCGCTGAAATAACCGCAAGGTCAATAGCGGGATCGTCCACATACATACCTCCGGCTATATTGAGGAAAACATCCTTCGTGCCAAACCGATAACCTGCACGTTTCTCCAATACCGCCAGCAGCATACCCATACGCTTTACATCAAAGCCCGTAGCTGAACGCTGCGGTGTGCCATAAAAAGCGGGTGTGACGAGCGCCTGCGTCTCTATCAGGAATGGCCTCATGCCCTCCAGCATAGCCGCTATGGCGATACCGCTAGGTTGTTCGTCGCGGTGGGTGAGGAGTATCTCAGATGGATTTAGCACAGGCCTCAGTCCGCTGCCCTGCATTTCATAGATGCCGAGTTCTGATGTAGAGCCGAAACGGTTCTTGATCGTGCGTAGGATACGATATGTGAAATTTCGGTCACCCTCAAATTGCAAAACCGTATCAACGATATGCTCGAGCATTTTTGGTCCTGCTATCGAGCCGTCCTTTGTGATATGGCCAATGAGGAAGATGGGTATGTGAGATTCCTTTGCAAAGCGTTGTACCTCGCCGGTGCACTCGCGTATTTGCGATATAGCGCCCGGAGGCGAGTCGATATATACGGAGTGCAGCGTCTGCACTGAGTCTATGATGATGATGTCGGGCTCGAGTTCGTCGGCATGTTTGAAGATGGCCTGTGTATTGGTCTCGGTGAGGATGTAGCAGTCCTTGTTGGAGACATTCATGCGGTCAGCGCGCATCTTGATCTGGCGGTCGCTTTCCTCGCCGCTCACATATAGTATGGTCTTGCCCTCCATGCCTGCTGCGAGCTGTAGCATGAGGGTAGACTTGCCGATGCCGGGCTCGCCGCCTATCAGTATCAGGCTGCCCATCACGATGCCGCCGCCCAGCACACGATCGAGCTCCGTGTCATGCGTGCTGAGACGCTGCGTATGTGACTCAGATATATCCTGCAGCGCGACTGGCGCCACATCGCTTTTAGGCGAGAAGCCTCGTGTCTTGGCTTTCTCTTCATCTTTGTTTATTACTTCTTCGACATAGGTATTCCATTCGCCGCAGGCAGGACATTTGCCCAGCCATTTGGGAGATTGGTTGCCACAGTTCTGACAAAAAAATACTGTACGTGCTTTAGCCATTTTACCACCCCTGACCCCTCCTAAAACAGGAGGGGAATTAAACAAACGGGAATGCGAAGATAAGATTTTATTGCGCTATGGATTTGCGTAGTGAGAAATGAGGTGTCGTTGTAATGCTGAAGGTTGCCCCTGTTCGCCGATTTACCACCTCTAACTCCTCCTAAAATAGGAGGAGAACCAATACAAAACAGCCTTGTATTTTGTATTGGCTGTTAGCTCCCCTCCTAATTTAGGAGGGGCCAGGGGTGGTCTCCTGCTGCCGTCAGGTATATACTAGTAAAAGGTGATGTAGGTACTCAAGCCGAGTGCCATATTAAAAGGATAGGCAGTATAAGCAGGTACCTGCTCATTTGATAATACCCCCCTGTTAAAATTAAAAGGCACAGCATTCATCAGGCGAAAGTCGGGCATGAGCTCTATTGAAAGTTTGTCAGATAATTTTTTCTCATAGCCTACACCAAATGAAAACCCAAGCATACCGTTACTTAAAAAATAGCTCGGATCAGTGTGGGAACGTATATTTTCATTTACAGTATTATCCCCGCTGACGCCATAATATTCTTTGCCGAAAGTGTTTGTGGGGAAATAAATGTCAGGTCCGGCTTCAAGTATCAAACGACCTTTCTGTAGTGGTTTATAATAGATAAAATGTATAGGTATAAAAATAGAAGAGGAAAAAGTAGTTGATTTGTATATGTCAGTTCTAGTAGGGGTAGGATAACCTCCAAGATTATAAAAAATTTCTTTTGACGTTACAGAAGCCCCATCAGTGAAATAGTTGATGCCTGTCCTTAGGCCAAAACGCCCCGAAAACTCTACTTTATATTCAAAGCCTACTGCATAGCAGTACATGGGAGTAAAAACAGCCTTCTGTCCAGTGATGGGTTTGTACATGACTGACTCGCCCACATAATTTCCTATTAGAAACTGTAGATGGTGTATGACTTTTTTCTTTGCGATGGTTTCATTATCTGCTGAATAGGCTGTAGCCATCAGGCAGATCAGTGTAAGGAGCAGGATAGGTCTCATGGTATTCGTTTTAGATAGTACAAATAAAGGTATTAAATTTATATTATAAATTAAGTAATGCTATGCATTACCTCCCCCTCTTTTTAATTACTACGTTGGGTTTCTCGACTGGCAACTAGATAGGAAATATTGGTTTTATTAGTTCTGGATTAATAGGTATTAAACAATTGCTTCATTATCTCCTCTGTATACATCTCATGCGCCAAATAGTTGATAAACTCCCCGGCTTTTATCATCTCATTCAGTTCTTTAACTGTTACATACCTGACATCAGAAACGGCGTGTTCCAGAACCAAGTCGTTCGGTTGGACGTTTGATTCAGCTAGCCATATATCAGTAAAGGCCGTATTCCTGATGATGCGCGAAATGAATTTCATTTGTGAAGCGTCGATGTCTAAACCAAGTTCTTCTTTTGTTTCGCGGATGGCAGCGGTAAGGCTGTCTTCTCCGCTAATGGCAGAACCGCCGGTAGCCGCCCAAAAGCCGGGTGCCCATTCCACATGGTCGGCACGTTTTTGTATCAGCCATTTACCTTCAGCGTTTTTGATCCAGATATGCACTACCAAGTGATATTGGCCTTCTTTCAGCGGCTCATCGCGGCTTATCAAATCTCCGGTCTTAGCTCCTGATGCGTCGTAGATGTCCCATAGCTCGGCCATTTATTTCCCTCTCTTTTTTATTACCACATCCGGTTTTCAATATAAACCTACCTTAAATTTCGAGGTTTAGTATCCGGGCACTATGATGAACGGTGATGATGTCAATTCTGGAATCATCTACAATTAAATAGATAAGCCTGTATTTGCTCACTAGAAGTTGTCTGAGATTTGGCATTTCATATTCGGGAACAGATCTTCCTATTTCGGAATGCTCATATAAAACCTCTACCGATTCGTATAACTTATCCAACTGCTTCTCTGCATAGTACACTGAATCGCGGGAGATGAATTCAGCAATATTCTTCAGGTCTTCTTTTGCCCGCTCTGTCCAGAGGATTTGAACCATTGTTTCATTTCTTGTTTGAAAGAATTGTGCTCGGTCACTTCGTTTTGGGCAGATTGGACAAGGCCTGCCTCTATTTTTTGGATAAACAATACCTGATCCAGCAGATCGTCGATATTGATATTGTCAGGCATGTCAGCAATGGATTTTAGCAGCCTTTCTTTAGTGATCATGATACATAATTGTCTATCTAAGGTAATAAAAAAATTCAACGTATGCGTGTAGTCGTCTTAAACATCCTTCTGATACTTCCTCCAGTCTATTTCCCCCTCTTTTTTATTACCACATCCGGTTTCTCGACCGGCTCTTCGTATGCCAGGCGGTCCCAGTTCTTGAGGGCTTTGACCGGTATCTCAGAGGCGGTGAGGACGGTCTCTATTTGTTTTATTTTTTTCAGGATGTCTTTTACTCCCTTGAATGAACCTTCGGTCTTTAGCAGGTAGTCAAAGTTGCCGCCCTCAGGTAGCAGCAGTTCGCCACCGGATTTATTCGCAAATAAGTAAAAAACACTGCCCGTCAGCGGCTGGACAGCTTTGAATGTCCCCACCGAAAGTTTCGCTGTACGCTCGCGAAGCTCGATCTCATGATTTGCGAGGCGGGTGATCTCCCAGCCGAGCGCCTCGGTGAGCATATAGCACAACCTGTAGTCTCGCTCGGCAGAAGCGATGCCTATCAGCTTAAAATTCTTGTCGGGCTCCGATGTGATCTTTCTATCTGTCATGCTAGTGTCGCAAAGATATATGGAAATGGGAGAAGAATTCAACTCAGCCTTGGATAGCTATCGGGTCTGCAAAAGGATGGGGAGAAATAGCCCCGAAAAGGATCTCCATAGAGTACAAATAGATGATTTTCAATAATTAATGCTCGTAGTTGGCCACTTTAATCAATTTTTAATTGGCGAATCTATGCCGTATCAGTATATATTGTATTTTTGTGGCTCAAAATCCAAACGTACAATGGCAACCATAGCAGAAAGAGTTAAAAAAATAATCGTTGATAAATTGGGCGTAGAAGAAAGCCAAGTGACAAACGAGGCCAGCTTCACCACAGACCTCGGAGCTGATTCACTGGACACAGTAGAACTAATTATGGAATTCGAAAAGGAATTCAATATCTCAATACCTGACGAGCAAGCTGAAACTATCACTACCGTGGGTCAAGCGATAGCTTACCTCGAGAAGACAGCTGCTTAAACAATCATTCAGTACATGACACTCAAGCGCGTAGTGGTCACCGGCATAGGAGCTCTCACTCCTATCGGAAATAATGTACCCCAGTATTGGGAGGCACTGATCAATGGCGTGAGTGGCTGTGATACTATCCATCATCTGGATGTATCTAAACTTAAAACAAAAATAGCCTGCCAGGTCAAGGGCTTTGATGTGCTCAACTACATGGACCGCAAGGAGGCCAAGCGTCAGGATGTGTTCACACACTATGCGATGGTGGCCTCTGACGAAGCCATCAAAGATGCAGGCATAGACAAGACCTCTGCCGATCCGTACAGGATAGGCGTGATCTGGTCATCGGGCATTGGCGGTCTCAATGTATTCGAAGAAGAGGTGATCTCCTTTGCCAAAGGCGATGGTACACCGCGGTTCAATCCCTTCTTTATCCCCAAGATGATAGCCGATATCGCTGCCGGCCATATCTCTATCAAGCATGGCTTCTGCGGGCCTAACTATGCTCCTGTAGCAGCATGCGCCTCTTCTACCATTGCGCTGATCGATGCATTCAATCTCATTCGTCTCGGCAAGTCCGACATCATAGTCACAGGAGGCTCAGAAGCGGCTATCACCATGAGCGGCATAGGCGGTTTCTCGTCTATGAAGGCCATGAGCGAACGCAATGACGACCCTAAGACAGCTTCACGCCCTTATGATAAAGACCGTGATGGTTTCGTGCTAGGCGAAGGCGCCGGATGTGTGGTGCTCGAGTCGCTCGACCATGCACTCGCTCGCGGCGCAAAGATATACTGCGAGGTGGCAGGCGGCGGACTGACGGCAGATGCCTATCATCTCACCGCCCCGCATCCGGAGGGACTGGGTGTGATACGTGTCATGCAGTTTGCGATGGAGGATGCAGGTATGCAGCCTACGGAGATAGACTATGTCAATACGCACGGTACCTCTACACCGCTCGGCGATGTGGCAGAACTGATAGCTATCGGCAAGGTATTCGGTGAGCAGGCTCATAAAATGAATATCAGCAGTACAAAATCCATGACGGGACACCTGCTGGGAGCGGCCGGTGCGATAGAGGCAGTGGCTTCTATTCTCGCGGTGCAGAAAGATATCATACCTCCTACTATCAATAACTTTAATATCGACCCCGCTATCGACCCGGACATGAACCTCACCCTCAATAAAGCTCAAAAACGCACTGTCCGAGCCGCACTCTCAAATACCTTCGGCTTCGGAGGGCATAATGCAGCGGCTATCTTTAAGAAGTACTAGGATTTTTTTGGCTGGACAATTTAAGTCGCCTGAGCATTTGCAAACCAGATATGAGATCATGCACCACCAGCAAACAAGATCTCAGCATAAAAAAAGCGGAATGCATCTTCCTGCACTCCGCTTACGTTTTCATTCCCCGGTGGAAAGGGACGGTTCGGATATTTTTCCCGGTTCAGAGGTTAACTTTCACAAATGTCCTTAATACCCTATTATGATAAAATACCCTTGAGAGGGTATTTTTATGCATGTACAATGACATAGTTTCGTATCGCTAATACATATTTTCGGTTTCTATAAATTGTTTTTATATCTTAGTTTTATAAGCCTCGTCTTGAAAACAATCAGACTCATACCTCTCTGGAAGACTGCTCTGGCAGCCATAAGCATCACCGGGTTTCTGCTATGGGTACTGGTGACTGTATTGCAATATATTCAGCATAGAGCTGATATGCGAGATGCACCCGCAATGCAGAGTACCACTATGTATAGCTACCCTGACGACTATGAACTACCTGTCAGCCATTACTACACTTATCTCATAGACACTACCGGCAAAGCAACAATAAATGATGCAATAGAGCACAAGCGCAGCAGGCAGTTCGCCATCTGGCCGAGTGACAAAACCACCTTTAACCTCGGGATGAGCTGTGTAGACGTGTGGCTGCATGTACCCGTGCATAACCAAAGCAGTAAAGATATATGCCTGATATGGCAGCTGGAGAATGCTATTGATTCTGCCCGGCTTTATATCGAAACGGGCAATAGTGTGCATGCGCACAGCGCTGTTTCTTTTTATGCCCCACTGGCGCGGAGAGCGCTGCCTGTCAAAGCGCTTTTTGATACTATATGGTTATCACCGGGAGCAGAAGCAGGCTTATACTTTCATGTATTTAAAAATCACTACAATACCAATATACCTATGACACTGCTGCCGCTTGATACATTTCTGCAGCATGAAAACAGGACCAATAATATATATACAGCCTATATATCCATCTTTATCTTTATCATCCTCTTCAATGTCTTTTTATTCATTTCTCTGCGGGACCCCATTCACCTCTGGTATTCTCTTTTTATCTTCTCTATCTCTATGATGCTGCTTATTGATGCATATTACCCCGTCCTGATCTTTCCGGACCTGCTATACCGCATCACTGCAGTGACAGAGCCCCTGCCCTTTGTAGACTGGGGCATGGTAGGATCCGGTCTGGTCATGCAGCTACTGCTGGGGCAGGACCGGACTAACAGCTATTTCTGGCTACCATTCCGCATACTGTTAGGCTTGGGTTTTGCCACAGGAGCCCTACAGCTCATCGTCAGCATGTGGAGCCTGGGTGGCGGGATAAGCTATCCCTTTTATTATTTTCATACGATCAGCAATCTGTTTGTGCTCGTGTCCGTATTTATGGGTATGTGCAGTGTGGTGGAAAAAGTAATACAGCGCAGTCCCATAGCCCTGGTTTATTTCTGTACCAGCATGCTACCTATACTAGGTATATTAAACTCCTATCTCAACTGTATCGGTTTTACGAATTTCAGCTTTATGTTTCCCAGCAGTGTGGCTATCGGCATCATGGCAGAGATCATAGTACTGACCATGCTACTGACCCAGCGATATAATGTACTGCAAAAAGAAAAAAACCAACTACTGCAGCAGCAACTGGCGATGCAAAAGGAGCTGGGTGACCGCATAGCCGAGACACAGGAAAATGAGCAAAAGAGGATCGCCGAAGACCTGCATGATGGTATAGGAAGTATGCTCACCGCTCTGCGCATGATGATCAATAAAGGGATACATCATTTCACGGCTAAAGGACTGCCTGAGGCAGCTGAGATACTGCTACCCATTCAGCAGCAGCTGGACAAGGTAGTAGTGGATATTCGCACTATATCGCACAACCTGATGCCTAAGGATTTTGAACAGAGTGAATTTGACAGTATCATCCGCGATCACCTGTCTGTGATCAATGCAGTATCTGAGGTAAATGTAGAATACTACCTGGACCCACTCATAAACCAGCTGCCCAAAGGGCTTCAGATAAGCCTTTTTCGTATTTTCACGGAGTTGCTCAATAATTCTTTGAAACATTCTCAGACGCAGCATATCACTGCCCAGTTCATCATCCATCCGCATATATTGATGCTCATGATAGAAGATGAGGGCATAGGTTTCGCCATGGATAAGGCCAATGATGGCATAGGTTTAAAAAATATCCGCTCACGAGTCAGGTTTCTAAGCGGAAAAATTTCTTTTGATAGTAGTCCAAAAGGAACTATTATTATTGTAGAAATTCCTTTGACCTGATGACAGAAAGACCTTATTCGATTACTATCATAGATGACCACCCCATGGTGGCGAGTGGACTGCAGGCTATCATCAAGGCACATTCCGACCTGCATGTCAACCATGTTCTCAACAGCGGTATTGAACTCATCGAATTATTGGAAGTTGATTCCCCGGACCTTATCATACTGGATATAAGCATGAAGGATATGGATGGGGTACAAGCGGCAAAAATAGTACGATCAAAATATCCAGACCAGAAGATACTCTGCATATCTACTTTCTACCAGCAATCTCTGTATGCAGTGCTTAAGGCGATACCCGTACAGGGCTTCATACCTAAGCTGACAGACACCAATACGCTGATACAGGGGATACTGAAAATACTCGCAGGTGAAGATGTATACATCATCCAGAATGATGAGAATATAGAAACAAAACGACTCGTCCTGACGGAGATCACTAATAAACTCAGCAGACGTGAAGTCGAAATAATGAAACTGATCAAGGCAGGCAAATCATCAAAAGAAATAGCAGATGAACTGTTTATCGCACTCACTACAGTGAGCACACACCGCAAAAATATTTCCAAAAAACTAAACATCAATGATCTGAACGGTGGCCTGCTGAGATTTGCGATAGATAATTTTTAGTTTCATCATCAGTCATCAGCAAATGCACTCATCACGGCAAGCGAATCCATATAGTCACGCCAGTGGACTATTTTCCGATCTGCAATGGTGATGACAGAACAAAACCGGTTGTCATAGGCTTTTCCTGAATGAGGAACTTTGCCGTGAACCTCGTATTCCAGAATTATAACACCCGGCTTCGTCGATTTATATACATGCAAATGATCGGCAGCATGAAGGACAATAGAATAATCTGCGAACCAATCTATGTATGCATCGCGCCCTTCTATCCGGTTGGTAAAGCCAGGGATGTTATAGAGGAATTCAAAAACTGCATTTTCTGCTACGGCATCCCAGAAGTGCTCGCCATCCACTTCACCTTTCAGGCCTTTCATAATAATGCTGAAGAAAGGCTCAGCGTTTTTATTAAATGCAGGATGCTTTCTGCTCAGCTTTTCTGGTTTGATCGGTTTGTTTTTCATTGATGATTATTTATCCTATCAGACATTAATATTACAATGAATATCCTAGGTTTTAAAATAGTAAGATGTTGTCATAGTACACTTAAACTAGCGCAAGCATTTGATTGTGCTAGTGGGATTGACGTTGCATACGAGGTTTAGCGGGAGTATAGATAGCGACAGCATGACGGCTAAAATTTCAGATTCTACCTGTAGCAGGTGTTGTCACCGATCCAATGATCCTTGTGCGCTTTTCGGTTGGTGAAAACACCCAACCGAAGCTGAGTTTTGGTTATTTACAAATTTGCATTATTCACCTATTTATTTTATATTTGTATTTGTGGGGGATGGTGTGTTTTTGCTGGCGGGGATTGCTTCGGAAATGGCATATTTATTTTTTAAGATGAATTTCCTCGCAATGACGGGCATTTTTGGGGGATTAATACAGAAGTCAAATTTCATTATGCATAGCGTAAAATAACTATATTAAATTATTTTATTCATATCTTGCTAATAATGGGAGACTTGATGTTTTAGCACTAGTGGCGGGTATACTGTGAAATATGGATAATTTATATGTATAACTGAGAGCGCATATCCCAAGAGTGGCTTCAATACTGGGCTTGAGCACCCTGACAAATCTCAGGCTGATGGTTTAAGATTTAAAGATTACCTTTGAGTCTCAATCAACATCAAAAATTTTCATGCAAACAACAGATTTTCACCAGGCGCAGTACGACCAGCCGCATCCGCAGCGCACGAGAGATATCCTCAAGGCACACCCTGAGGTTCGCAGTCTGATAGGCCGCAATCCATGGACGGCTGCCATCATGCTCTTCATACTGACGCTGCAGGTGAGCATAGCCTATGTGATCGGACGTGTGCTCGGCCCGCAGTACTGGTGGGTAGCACCGATAGCGGCCTTCTGCATCGGCGCCTTCTGCAATCATACTATGTATGTCATCATCCACGAGGCCACGCACAACCTGGTCTTCACGAGTAAGATCGCCAACCGCTGGGTAGCAATGGGCGCTGACCTGCCTAACCTCGTGCCCGGCTCTATGGGCTTTGTGGTCTTTCACCTCAAGCATCACGCGCATCAGGGCGACCACGACCAGGACGCCGACATGGCAAACGACTGGGAGGCACGCCTGATCGGCAACTCAGCCATCGGCAAGGCATTCTGGCTGCTGTTCTTTCCGGTGTTCCAAGTGACCCGCCCAGCACGTCTCAAGTCGGTCAATATGTGGAGCAAATGGACCTGGATCAATCTGGCTTGTGCAGTGACATTCGATGTGCTGATAGTACTGCTCTGCGGCTGGACCGGACTGCTATATCTGGTGTTCTCGTTCTTCTTCTCTATCGGCCTCCACCCGGTGGGCGGCAGATGGATACAGGAGCACTACACACCGGATGCGGAGCAGGAGACATTCAGCTACTATGGCCCGATCAATATCATCGCGCTGAACGTGGGCTATCACAACGAGCATCATGACTTCCGCGCCATACCGTGGAATAACCTGCCTAAGCTGAAAGCCATGGCACCGGAGTTCTATGACAATCTGAAGTACCACACCTCGTGGACCAGGATATGGCTGACGTTCATCTTTGATAAGAGGTATTCACTCTTCTCACGTGTGGAGAGAGTAGGAGATGGTAAGGTGAAACCCCTCTCCGGCTCTCCCCAAAGGGGAGAGAGAAAAACAACGCAAGCGGCGTGAGTCTTAATACAAGTATTACAGAGATCACGGAGGATATGGAGGAATACATAGAGAACACAGAGCATTAGCGCTGTCTCACTCTGTGTTCTCTTGGCTGTTTACTCATCTCTCTGTGGTCTCTGTGATACCGGCTGTTTTTATTCCATCAAAATAGCGTAAACTGCTTACTTCGATATTGAGGATAGAGGGAACTATTATACTCAAAGGGTTTGACATCGGGAAAGAACTTCTTCATGGCGACGACATATTGTGCCTTGATGATGTCCGCCCATTCGCCCTCGCCGCGCATCCTCCTGCCGAACTCTGAGTCATTGACCTTGCCGCCATGCATGGACTTGATACGATTGAGGACCTTGTTGGCCCTGTCGGGAAAGTTTTTCATGACCCAGTCCTCAAAGATACCGCCGATAGCACCATTGAGACGGACCACTATATAGTTGACAGTGCGGGCGCCATTCTCGGAGCAGGCCTTGATGATGTCGTGGAGCTCACTGTCATTGATGGCAGGTATCATCGGGGCGGCATTGATGCTGACAGGTATACCAGCATCGCTGAGAGAGCGCAGAGTGCGGAGGACGTTTCGAGCAGAGGCAGTGCGCGGCTCCATGATGCGTTTGAGGTTTTCGTCCAGTGTGGTGAGGCTGAGCACTACATGGACGAGGTTGTCTGCAGCGAGTTTGGAGAGTATGTCGATGTCGCGCTCTATCATAGCGTTCTTTGTAATGATACCAATGGGATGGCGGTACTCATAGAATATCTCAAGCAGCTGCCTTGTAATGCGGAACTGCCTTTCGCCGGGCTGATAGCAGTCAGTATTGCCGGACATGAGCATCGGTTCGCCGGTCCATTTGGGATTGCTGAGATACTGCCGGAGCAGTGTCGGCGCTGTTTTCTTGACAAGGATATTCTGCTCGAAGTCCTTGCCGGCACTAAAGTCCCAATACTCATGAGAGTTGCGCGCATAGCAATAGATACAGCCATGCTCGCAGCCCTGATAGGGATTGAGGCTATACATGCCGCGCAGGTCAGGGCTCTCAACCTTGTTGACCAGAGTCTTTGGAAAGACCTCGAGGAATTTAGTCTTGGGGTTATGGAGCAGGGCTTCTTCGCGCTCCTCTTCGGTAGCGAGATCATCGAGATTGGTGACGAGCGTGTTTTTGATGAAGCGGTTGTGGGGGTTGGATTGCGCACCGCGGCCCCTGATGTATATTTCTTTATCTTTATCGTCCATACTTTGTTATTTTTAAAATCCGATGTGTAATAGAATACAAAATACCAATAAAATTAGTAAAAACTAAAATAAATAGCATGAAAGATAAATTACTGATATACGGATGCAATGGCTACACCGGCGCTCTCATTAGCCGACTGGCAAAGAAACAAGGACTGGAGCCGATCCTGAGCGGTAGAAATGCTCATGCGGTCAAAAAACTGGCGGATGAACTCAAACTGCCTTATGTGGCTTTTGATCTCGCAGATACAGCTGCAGCTGACAATGCCCTGAAAGATGTCAAGGTCGTGCTCCACTGCGCCGGGCCATTTATGTATACCTCAAAACTCATGATAAAAGCCTGTGTGAGAAACAAAGCGCACTACCTTGATATCACTGGTGAGATCTCAGTCTTCGAAGGTGCAAACAGACAGGATGAAGCTGCGAAAAAAGCAGGCATCATGATCATGTCGGGTGTGGGCTTCGATGTCGTGCCTACTGACTGCATGGCGCTCTATCTCAAAGAGCAACTGCCTGATGCCACACAACTTGAACTATGCCTGATGAGCAAAGGCGGCAGGTTATCGCATGGCACTGCTATCACTATTGCTGAAGGATTAGGTCAACCAAGCGCTATACGCAAGGACGGCCGCATCACACCGACCAAATCAGGATATACGACCCGTGAGATAGACTTTGGTTTCACCAAAAAACTCGCCGTAGAGATACCTTGGGGCGATGTGTCGACAGCTTTCTATACTACAGGTATACCAAATATCCGCGTCTATAATGTACTACCTAAGCAATTAATCACATCGATGAAACTATCCAACTACATCGGGCCGATACTGCGCATGAGATGGGTCAAGGACAGGGCCATAGCCGGCATCAAACAAAAGCCTGCCGGCCCGGATGACAAAGAACGCGAAACCGCACAGAGCTTCGTGTGGGGCGAGGTGACAAACAAAAGCGGGGCCTCTAAACGTGCGGTCCTGACACTTCCTGAAGGCTATACCCTCACCGCAGAGACCGCCGTCGAGATAGCTAAGCGGGCCTTAGCCGCCAACTTCTCCCAAACTGGCTTTAAGACCCCGGCAGCGGTATTTGGGGCTGGTTTTATAAAGGAATTTGCAGGTGTCAGTTTAAAGGATCTACAATAGCAGATTATCTCAAATTTTCATTTGTAAGTCTCCCCTATTCTCCTATTTTTGCACCGCATTTGGAAACCCTCTTTTGTGTTTTTAAATTATTCATTATTCACTATTAATTATTAACTAAAATGGCAGACGTAAAGCCGGATGAGATATCAGCGATCCTGAGAGAACAACTCTCAAACTTCAAATCAGCTGCTGAACTAGAAGAAGTGGGCACCGTGCTCCAGGTAGGTGACGGTATCGCTCGCGTATATGGATTGACCAATGCCCGCGCAGGTGAGCTCGTAGAGTTTACCCCGAGCGGTATCAAAGCTATCGTGCTCAACCTCGAAGAGGACAACGTGGGTGTCGTACTCATGGGCTCTTCTGACAGGATCAAGGAAGGCGATACTGTAAAAAGGACCGGCGTCATCGCTTCTATCAAGGTCGGTGAAGGTATGCTGGGCCGTGTGGTAAACACCCTCGGTGAAGCTATCGACGGCAAAGGCCCTATCACCGGCACGCTGTATGAGATGCCCCTAGAGCGCAAAGCTCCCGGTGTGATCTATCGCCAGCCGGTCAATGAGCCGCTCCAGACAGGTATCAAAGCTATCGATGCGATGATCCCTATCGGCCGTGGTCAGCGTGAGCTGATCATCGGTGACCGTCAGGTCGGCAAAACAGCTATCGCTATCGACACGATCATTAACCAGAAAGAATTTTACGCAAAGGGCGAACCGGTATACTGTGTATATGTAGCATGCGGTCAGAAAGCATCTACAGTGGCACGTATCGTCAAGACCCTCGAAGAGAATGGCGCTATGGACTACACAGTAGTAGTTTGTTCGTCTGCAGCCGATCCGGCCCCGCTCCAGTTCTACGCACCATTCGCAGGCTGTGCGATAGGCGAGTTCTTTCGCGACACAGGCCGTCCGGCACTGATCGTATACGATGACCTCTCTAAGCAGGCTGTGGCATACCGTGAGGTATCGCTGCTCCTTCGCCGCCCACCGGGCCGTGAGGCATATCCTGGTGATGTGTTCTACCTGCACAGCCGTCTCCTCGAGCGCGCCGCGAAGCTGAGCGACGAGCGTGGCGGCGGTTCNNATCAACGTGGGTATCTCCGTGAGCCGTGTGGGTGGTAACGCTCAGATCAAGTCCATGAAGAAGGTGGCAGGTACATTGAAGCTCGATCAGGCGCAGTACCGTGAGCTAGAGGCCTTCTCTAAGTTCGGTTCCGACCTCGATGCTGCTACTAAGGCAGTACTCGACAAAGGTGCCCGCAACGTGGAGATCCTCAAGCAGCCTCAGTTCTCGCCATTCACAGTAGAGAAGCAGGTCGCTATCCTCTATATCGGTACCAAGAACCTCGCAAAATCAGTACCGGTCAATAAGATCAGGGAGTTTGAAACCATGCTGCTCNNCTCAAGGCACTCAGCAAACCACTGACTGACGAAGTAGAAAAAACGCTGACCACACTGGCAGCTGAGGTATCACTTCACTTCTCTAAATAAATAATATCATTGCTATCATATTCGAGCCCTGTCCGCCATGCGGACGGGGCTTTTTTATTCAGCCCCTCTATAAAGCTGTCATTTCGCAGCTCCTCGCAAGAAATCTTTGATATAGTTTTAGAAAGATTCCTCCATAGTCCCGATA
>PLSN01000381.1 GCA_003165135.1 Bacteroidota bacterium | reverse complement strand
CAGTTGCGGATCTCGGGCATATCCTCACCGTGTTTGTCTATATAGTGTTTATGCTCTATCAGTTTATCACGCATCATCTGCTTCAGGTATGCACCCTTATCACCCAGTTGTGGCAGGCGGTCTATCACATCCTGCACTAAGTGAAAACGGTCGAGGTCATTCTGCACACGCATATCAAAAGGCGTAGTGATAGTCCCTTCTTCTTTATAGCCGCGCACATGCAGGTTCTGATTAGCGCGGCGGTATGTCAGCCTGTGTATCAGCCATGGGTAACCATGAAAGGCGAATATGATATGCTTGTTTTTTGTGAAGAGCGAATCATAATCTGAATTCTCGAGTCCATGCGGATGCTCGGAGTGCGACTGTATCTTCATCAGGTCGACCACATTGATGACACGTATTTTCAGATCGGGGAGATGCGTCCTGAGAATGGAGACTGCCGCCAGTACCTCCAGTGTAGGTGTGTCTCCGCAGCATGCCATGACCACATCGGGTTCAGCGTTTTGGTCATTGCTCGCCCACTGCCAGATGCNNTCAGCCATTGCGGCATGGCGTGTTTTCCCGCCACCACTACATTCACATAGTGCCTGCTGCGGAGGCAATGATCAAAAACTGATAGAAGACAATTAGCATCAGGAGGCAAATAAACTCTCACCACATCTGCCTTTTTATTTATCACATGATCTATGAAGCCCGGGTCCTGATGCGTGAAACCATTATGGTCCTGCTGCCATACATGCGAGGCCAATAAATAATTCAGCGAGGCGATCTTCCTTCGCCATGGGAGCTGCGCAGTTATTTTCAGCCACTTCGCATGTTGATTAAACATAGAATCTACAATATGAATAAAGGCCTCATAACAATTGAAGAGACCATGCCGCCCTGTGAGAAGATATCCCTCCAGCCATCCTTCACATTGATGTTCGCTGAGCATAGAATCAAGTATGCGACCAGCCGGTGCCAGCCATTCGTCATTCTTTACTATCGGAGCATCCCACTGCCGGTCGGTCACTTCGAAGACAGCATTCAGCATATTCGAAAGTGTCTCGTCAGGCCCGAACACACGGAAGTTTTTTTGCGCAAGATTGAGCTTTACCACATCACGCAGAAAGCGTCCCAGCACAGTCGTGTCTGATGCAGAGACAGCACCGGGTGAAGGTATCTCTACCGCATGATCGCGAAAGTCAGGCATATGAAGGTCATGCAGCAGTGCGCCGCCATTGGTGTGTGGGTTAGCGCCCATGCGCCTTGTGCCTTCGGGTGCGAGCTCTGCCAGTTCAGGTAGTAGTTTGCCATTTGTATCAAATAATTCCTCGGGCTTGTAGCTTTTCATCCAACTCTCGAGGACCTGTACATGCTCGGGATGTCGTGCATCTACCAGCACGGGCACCTGATGCGAACGGAATGTTCCTTCATTGGGCAGGCCATCTACGGCCTTCGGCCCTGTCCAGCCCTTAGGTGAACGAAGCACTATCATAGGCCAGCGCGGGCGTGTAGTATCATTATTTTCACGAGCGTTCTTTTGTATTTGTTTAATGTCGCTGATGACTTTATCTAAAGTAGAGGCCATGAGTTCATGCATCGTTTCAGGATCATCGCCTTCTACGAAATACGGTATCCATCCGCAGCCTCGTATGAACTGATCGAGCTCTTCATGATCTATGCGCGCCAGCACCGTGGGATTGCTGATCTTAAAACCATTGAGGTGCAGGATAGGCAGCACCGCACCATCGTTGATAGGATTTAAAAATTTATTGGAATGCCANNGCGGGCCGGTTTCCGCTTCACCATCACCGATCACACAGGCCACTATCAGATCAGGATTATCAAAAGCAGCTCCGAATGCATGACTGAGCGAATAGCCTAACTCACCACCCTCATGTATCGAACCGGGCGTGGAAGGCGCGACGTGACTCGATATCCCTCCGGGAAATGAAAACTGGGTGAATAGTTTTTTCATCCCCGCCTCGTCCTGACTGATGTCAGGATATATTTCACTGTAGGAACCTTCGAGATAAGTGTTGCCGACCAAAGCAGGGCCGCCATGACCGGGACCTGCTATATAAAACATATCAAGGTCATACTTCCTGATGATACGATTCAGATGGACATAGATGAAGTTCTGGCCGGGTGTGGTGCCCCAGTGCCCTACTACCAGAGGCTTGACATGCGATAGCTTCAGTGGTTCTTTCAGCAGTGGGTTGTCGTACAAATATATTTGACCTACAGAAAGATAATTGGCGGCACGCCAGTAAGCATTTATCTTTTGCAATAATTCCGGCGATAAGGTTTTATTTATTGATTCCATTATTACTATTTATTTTAGATTTATATGATGTTTAATTTTTCCCGTCTTGGGTAGACTTGCCAAGTCTTTTGATCTGAAAGTGCCTTGAAATAATTCAATTCCCAATTTGGTGCACAAAGACTTGGCAAGTCTCTCGAACTTCGTTGATTATTTTACTCGTAACATTTTTGCATTGATCGCGACTATTATCGTGCTTACACTCATCAAAGCTGCCCCTACTGCGGGACTGAGCATGATATTCCATTTGTAAAGTACACCGGCTGCAAGCGGTATGGCGATCACATTATAGCCTGTCGCCCAGATCAAGTTCTGCACCATTTTTCTATGAGTAGCTTTTCCAAATAAAATGAGGCTCACTATATCGGCAGGGTTGCTATTTACCAGAATGATCCCCGCTGTTTCGGCAGCTATATCGCTGCCGCTTCCTACTGCGATCCCCACATCAGCCTGTGCCAGCGCAGGTGCATCATTGACCCCGTCGCCTGTCATGGCTACGAACTCACCTTTGCTCTGCAGTTCTTTTATCTTCTCCAGTTTCTGGTGCGGCAATACTTCTGCAAAAAATCCATCCATCTTTAATTCATCGCTTACACTTTTTGCCACTATAGCATTGTCGCCTGTCAGCAATATTGATTTAATGCCATTCTGATGCAGCGTTTGAATGGCTTGTGAGGATTCGGGGCGCACCTTATCATCTAATGCGATATAACCTGCGAGCTGATTATTGATCATCACAAATACAATAGTTTCAGCAGCACTGCTAGTATAACTTTGAGGCAAGGCAATAGACTTTTCTTTGAGGTATTCCGGGCTTACCACCAGAATGCTTTTTCCGTCAATATCCGCTTGAATGCCGCGACCTGTGAGTGCTTTAAAGTTAGTCGCCGATACAAGAGTGATGGAAAGCTCTTTGGCTTTTGCCATGATACCTGTAGCGATAGGATGTTCTGAATTTTGCTCCAATGACGCAGCTATGTGGATGAGTTCTTTTTCATCAATAGTAGAAAGCAGGGATTTTATACGTGATACTTGAAACTTGCCTATCGTCAGCGTCCCCGTCTTATCAAATAGCACAGTGGTGATCTTTCTTGAGTTCTCAAATGCTGTCCTGTTTTTGATAAGCAGGCCATGCCTGGCGGCGAGTGATGTGGAGATAGCCACTACCAGCGGCACAGCCAGGCCCAAAGCATGGGGGCAGCAAATAACCATTACCGTTACCATCCTCGTAATGGCAAATGACAAGGGTTCTTTGGCGATAAGCCACCAGAAAAAGAAAGTCGCAAACCCCGCCGACAGTGCAACGATAGTCAGTATAAAGGCTGCTTTATCTGCAAGCAACTGAGTGTTTGATTTTGTTTTCTGTGCCTCATCCACGAGTTTGATCACAGTGGCGAGGTAAGAGTCTTTTGATGCATGGCTCACTGTTACCCGCAGCGATCCATTGCCATTGATAGAGCCTGCTATCACTTTGTCTCCCTTTTGTTTTTTTACCGGCACAGATTCGCCGGTAAGCATAGATTCATTCAAATAGCTTTCGCCATCTGCTATTATACCATCTGCTGCAATTTTCTCACCCGGCTTGATCAGGATCATATCGCCTGTTTTGAGCGAATCAGTTTTTACATCGTGTACCATTTCGCCCATCAGCATGTGCGCATCATCAGGCATTAATTGTACTAATAATTCAAGGTCGCGCGAAGCTCCTGCCACCGATCTCATTTCGATCCAATGCCCCAGCAGCATGATGAGGATAAGGGTGCAAAGCTCCCAGAAAAAATCCATGCCGTGCAGCCCCAATACAGTAGCTACGCTATAAGTATAAGACACTGTGATAGCAATAGCTATGAGCGTCATCATACCTGGCTTCTTTTTTTTCATTTCTTCCACAAACCCTTTCAGGAAAGGGTAGCCGCCGTAGGCAAATACGATAGATGACAATGCCAGTAAAATATATTGAGATCCGGCAAAGGCCCAGTTGACCCTCATCCAGATCTGTATCATGGGCGACAAGAGCATCACGGGGATGGTAAGTGCTAAAACGATAAAGAATTTCTTCCTGAACTCCCCGATCATTGATCCGTGATCATGGCCCGCATGGTTATGCATACCAGCCATAGGCATTGCGCTGTGATCGTGTCCATCCATGTGCATATCCATTGCAGATTATTTTATGGTTTTTTATTAGTTGTATGATCTAAAACCTTGCAAACCAATTTGGCTATCATGATTTGTTCATCTGTTTTCATTACGTGCACTGCTACTTTTGCAGTGATTTCGGAAATTATTCCATCATTAGTTTTGTTTTTAGAATTATCTATTTTGACACCTAAAAACTGAAGGTCCCGGCAGATACGCTCTCGTATCTCCGGCGAGTTTTCTCCTATTCCGCCAGTGAATATCAGCCTGTCAAGGCCTCCGAGCACAGCAGCAAATGAACCGATCCATTTTCGAGCCTGGTAGCAGAATAATTCTACTGCCTGTGCAGCGCGTATGTCTGTTTTTTCCAGATCGAGGAGATCACGCATATCCGAGCTGGTTTCCGATATACCCAGCATACCTGACTGATGGTTTATAAGATCATTAAACTCATGAGGCAAAAGATCTTCCGTTTTCATCAGATACAGCGCTATGCCAGGATCAATATCGCCGGTCCGGGTACCCATAGGCAGGCCTGAAGCAGGCGTAAACCCCATGCTCGTATCTACACTTTTGCCATCTTTCACAGCTACCATACTGGCACCTTTGCCCAGGTGTGCTATTATTATTTTGCCTTTTGATCCGGAGTGGCCCTCAGTACGTTTGAGCTCATCCATAATATAAGAATAAGACAGTCCATGAAAACCATATTTTTGAATACCTAAGGCAAAATATCTGCGGGGAATTGATAACATTTTGGCAACATGGGGCATCGTGGTGTGAAAGGAAGTGTCAAAACAGGCTATCTGTATTATGTCCGGATGTTGACTACTCATTTTTTCTATCATTTTGATCTCGTTGGGCAGGTGCTCGGGGTCAAATGCACTTATGTCATATAATTCATTCAATAGCGCTTTATTTATTATGACCGGTTCTGTATGGCTTAATCCCTGCACGAACCTATGGCCTATTACTTTGATCCTGTCAAAGTCTGCTGATTTTTCGAGCCAATCAACTACAAAAGCTATTCCTGTATCGTGTTCCCCTAAATCTACACTGACCCCGANNAATTTTCTTTGTGCCTATTCCTTCCAATTCACCACAATATATTCTTGTCAGCGTTGCTCCCATTTCATATAAGGCAAACTTAATGCTGGACGAACCTACATTGATAGTCAGTATACAGTCTTTATTTGCTTCTTTCATATTTTAGCTTTAATCGAATTTTCTACGCTTCATAAAATGTCTTATTACCAAAACCACTACCACGCCTATGGCCAATATCTCCCACCACAGCATTTTGATTTCCCAAAAATGAAATTGCATTGCTTATATATTTTGTTTAGTTATTTTTCTTTCCTGGTTTTTTCAGAGATTCAAATCCGGACACTACATCAAACAGCTCTTCATCTATAGAGCTTTGCCGTAAACGGTGATAACTATGGCCAAGATCATCCAGCAGGTCGCCGATATTTTTTTCGGCACGCTGCATAGCTTCCAGCCGACTTTCATTTTCGCTGGCCAGCGATTCGGCGCAAGCCCTGAAAAGGGAAACAAAAAGAAACTCATGAACCAGCGCCAACAATGTTGGCCTGAGAGCGCCCGCCACCTGAGGCAGGTTTTTGGTGGGCCAATGAAGTTCCGTTAGCCTTTGCCGCCATTTCTCATCGAGGGGAAGAAACCGCTGGCTCACGGCTTCATAACCTGAACCTGAGTTTGGCTTATTATGGAAAACATAAAATTCATTTATATTTTTCATGTCAAAATTTTCTTCACTCTGCACTAGCAACTGTCCGACCATAGGAGTAATGGCATCTATAGACCCCGGCATAGAAAAAAGTTTTGTAGAAGGAAAACCTGCATCAGCTAATAATGACTGGATACGCTCACCCACTACCCATATTTCCTTTTTACCCGACAGGGCTTGAAGAGATGTTACTACAAAATCTGACAGCGAATTATTGAACTGCCCGACCAGGCCCTGATCAGAACCGAATACAATAGCGCAGATCTTTTCCTCTTTTTTTTTAGGCCCTATATTTTTTGCCTCGATCTTTTCAATTCTCTGCTCACGAAAATAAGCTACAATGCCCAAAGCCACCGTATGATAATAATCACCTAGTGATGCGACGGCGAGTTCATACTGATTGATATTAGCGGCAGCCATAGCCTTCATAGAGCGTACTACAGACTTGAGGTCTTGAGCGCCATCTATTTTAGTGCGTAAGCTTTCTAATGTTTCCATTACTTTTTATTTGGGTCGGGTTTAGGTTTATCCTGAAATGGGGCAAGCGTATCAGCGGCTATTTTCATGATCGTTCCTTTATCGCCATCGCTTAGTTCGGTATCTGACACTAAACGCTTGGCGATCTCCGCCGGAAGCCCCGAACTGCTTTTGAGCAGGGCAGCCTGTGCCTCCTGCATTTTCTCTATCGGTATTGTATCAAAAAGATCGCCTGTCAGTGCAAGAAGCGTGACGATCTGCTCAGGTACTGTCATGGGGTTAAGCTCTTGCTGCTTGAGGCAGGCGCGTATGCGTTTGCCATGCTCGATTATCCTGCGCGTATTTTCATCCAGCCTGGTGCCGAAGCGGGCAAAAGTTTCCAACTCCTCAAACTGAGAATAGGCAAGTTTAAGATTTCCGGTGATAGAGCGATAAGCGGGCAACTGTGCCTGTCCACCCACCCGCGAAACAGATTTGCCCACATCTACAGCAGGCAGGATACCTAATTCAAACAGTCTGGGTGAAAGGTATATTTGCCCATCAGTGATGGAAATAAGATTAGTAGGAATATATGCGGAAATATTTTGCGCCTCTGTCTCGATGATCGGCAGTGCAGTGAGCGAACCGCCCCCTAGTGTAGAACTCAGGTGAGTAGACCGCTCCAGCAGCCGTGAGTGGATATAAAAAATATCGCCCGGGAAAGCTTCACGCCCCGGTGGTCTGCGAAGCAGCAATGACAGCTCCCGATACGCACGTGCATGGTGCGTGAGGTCATCATATACGATCAGCACATCGCGGCCCTGTTGCATAAAATATTCGCCGATGCTGGTGGCGCAGTATGGCGCTATATATCGCAGGCCAGGTGAATTATTGCCCTCGGTGACCACTATCATAGTGTATTCCATCGCTCCTTTCTCAGTGAGCCTTGCGATTATTTTTGCGACAGATGATGCCCGCTGCCCAATAGCGCAATAGATGCACAATACATTTTTATCGCGCTGATTAATTATGGCATCAATAGCGATGGCTGTCTTGCCCGTCTGCCTGTCGCCTAGTATTAACTCACGTTGCCCGCGGCCTATCGGGATCAATGCATCTATGACTTTCAAGCCCGTTTGCAATGGTACGGATACAGCTGCGCGGTCCATAATGTCAGGTGCGGGACGCTCAATAGGCAGCCTCTCTGTTGACGCAATAGCGCCCTTGCCATCCATCGGTGCGCCCAATGGATCAATGACCCTACCTATGAGCGCTTTGCCTACAGGTACATCCATCACGCGGCCTGTACGCTCTACTTCATCGCCCACATTCAGTTGCGTGTCTTCTCCCAGCAGGATCACACCTATCTGGTCTTCGTCTATATTATAGGCGATGCCATACAGGTCTCCGGGAAACTTCAATAGCTCTTCAAAACCTGCGCCGGGCAGTCCGGATACCTTCACTATACCTTCAGATACACTTGTCACATTGCCTATCTCGCGAGGAGCGAAAGGGAATATATACTTATCCCTACCATGCTCCAAAATGCTGAAGGTGCTGTCAATGTTAGTGTGCAGATCTGTAGCGGCCATTCTATGCTTTTTGAACTACGGGTTCAGTTTTTGGTTTTTCTATTTCCGGCAGGCTCTTTTCGAGAGCGTTGATATACTCTGATATACTCCATGCCAGTTTATATCCGTTTGCAGTAAGCTCTATGCCGCTGATAAGCTCCGGGGCAGTTTTATATTGAAAGGGAGTGTCTGCGCTTAGTATTTTATTGACCGCGTCTTTTATCTCCGCCTGTTGTTTGGCAGGCAGGTCAAATGCGCTTCGCACGATCACAGGATTTTTATTTCCCTGAAAGGCATCTCTGAATTTTTTCTTTTCATCCTCACTCAATTCATTCAGGCGCTTGATAAACATGTTGCCGGACTGTTCTTCCAGACTTACAGAAGCGAGGTCTGCCAGGGCTTTGCGCGTGATGGCAAAAACTTCATTTCTCGTCTTCTGCATGATCTGATGGTTCAAAGTATCCTGTGCTTCTTTCTGCGCTTCATCCAGTTTTGTTTTCAACGCAGTGGCATCGGTCCTTGCGCTCTCCAGCAGCTTCTGGTGTTCAGCCTCGGCCTCTGCTTCAGCTTTTGTCATCAGGTCTTTTTTTTCCTGGTCGAACTTTTCATTTTTCTGTTTGAAATCTTCCTGCTCTTTTGCGGCCTCGGCTTTTTTTGCCGCAGCATCAGCGAGCTCCGCAGCGATTTTCTTTTCACGCTCATCGATGGCCCTGAGAATAGGCTTATACAAAAAATGCCATAGCAAACCCACCAGGACAATGAAGTTTACCATCTGCGCTATTACCGTGAACCAATCGATCTTCATGTTGGTTTATTTAGCGATGATATGGGTCCAGAAAGGATTGGCGAAAATGATGATCATGGTCACTACAAAAGAATATATAGCAGTAGACTCGATCATGGCGAGCCCTACGAATAGTGTCCGTGTGATGGTCGGTGCAGCGTCAGGCTGCTGTGCTATAGCGCTCAGTGCCGATGCGACTGACCGGCCTTCACTCAGAGCGGGAAACATGCAGCCAAGCGAAGTGGTGAGCCCTGCTGTGATGATCGAAACCATGGCGATGGTCGTTACATTATCCATTTTATTTTTATTTGGTTTTTAAGAATTTGTTTGATCTGATTTTTTTGGGACCTGCACTACGGCTGCGATATAGACCGTAGCCAGTATGCTGAAAATATAAGCCTGCACCATTCCTATCANNCTGATGAGGTTAAACGGCAGCATGAGGAAAGTAGGCTGAATGTATGACTTGAGATAAGTACCTATGCCCCGCTGCCTGATACCAAAAAAAGGTACTGCAATAAATACACACATAGCAAGCGCAGCAGTAGTGGAAAGCGAACCGGTAGGCGGCTGGTACCATGGGAAAACGATCAGTACATTGGATACGGCTATGAATAAAAATAAAGTCCCGATGAAGCCTATATATGATTGAGGATTTTTTAATCCTACGCCTTCGATCTCACTATCAATTCCTGTTACGATCATTTCGAGCATACATTGCCAGCGCGAGATCTGCATATCGGTTTTCAGTCTCCGGGTGATGATGGCTGATATAAGCACCAGCACCAGCATGATGCCCCAGGTAGTGACGAGTGTCAGGTTTATATTAAAAAAACCATGTGACCAAAAGATGGTTTGATCCGGACTAAGCTTCATGGTTGTTCTCCTTTTGTGTTTGTAAGAGCTTATCTTTTGACTTAGTAAAATGTACAACCGCGTATCGTGCCACAATAAAGCCTGCTAAACAAAGCAGCAGCCTGCGCCAATCTCCAAGGCTGATATAATAAAACCCAAGTACAGTAATAGCCGAGCGCATAAAGAAGCTACCAATAAACCACAATCCCGGCGAAGGTGATGTGGACAGTTTGCCCACCGTATACCATAGCCCGCCAAAGAATATAGCGCCCAAAAGCAGCCCTGCTATAAATGACAAACCCATAAACAAAACTTCATTCATCTTTCCACTTTTTTATTTGTGTATATCCTTTTCTTCTGTGACTACCCAGTACCATGCCATGAGGCAGCCGATGCACAAACCTGCGACCAATAATGATAGGGTCCACGAAATCCGTACCGGATAATGAAGGTCCAACCATAATCCCAACAGGGTACCAAGCAATGAAGGCACTACCACAGACCAGCCTACTATACCAAACATTCCAAGGCCGAGCCAGGGGCTTTCCGTGTCCTCACTTTGAGCTTTCACTTTTCGCGCCTCCTGCTCCTTAATGCGGTTGCTAAATGTGCTCTCATCATTCTTGTCATCTGATCTCATTTTTATTCTTTATGAAATTTTTCGATACCATAAATAAAGCTGCTCTCCAATCGTGCTGTCACAGTGCGGACGTTTCGTTGCGTTTCATCCAGTTCTTTAAAATCTTTTTCTACTGATTCATGTAGTTTACCCAGATCAGCGCCCCCTATAGCATTGCGCACAGAGACGAGTACTTGCATGCCCGCTTTGACCATCACCCCCTGGTCCACCGCCAGATAATGAGGGCCCGAGTCAGTAGTATAGGTCAATATACCCGGCACCAATGCCGCCACGCAGTCGAGCCTATGCGGCAGCAGCCCATATGATCCGGCGCTGGTTTCTACTATTATACTTTTCACATTCAGCGTTTCGCTAAAAACCCTGTAGGGCAACAATATTTTCAATGTCATTAATGTAGCTTCCATTATTTTGAGGTTGGTTTAATATCCGCAGCAGGCTTGGCTCCGGCCTTTGCTTTTGGATCATCTTTACTTGTTTTATTGTCTGCTTTTTGTTTTGCTTCATCGACTGCGCCGATCATATAGAAAGCACTCTCGGGCAGGTCTTTAAATTCATCTGACAGGATGCGTTCGCAACCATCGAGTGCATCTTTCAGGCTTACGTCTTTGCCTTTGAGGCCGCTGAATTTCTCTGTGGCAAAAAACGGCTGTGTGAGAAAACGCTCGAGGCGGCGCGCACGGCGTACGAGCTTGCGGTCCTCGGCAGATAACTGCTCCAGGCCGAGCATGGAGATGATGTCCTGCAGCCCTTCATACTGCGCCAGTGTTTCTCTGATCTGCTGTGCGAGGTCATAATGTTTCTGGCCTACGATAGCAGGTGTTGCCATTCTGGAACTCGATTTCAGCAGGTCTATAGCCGGGTAGAGACCCTCGCTTGCTCTTTTTCTTGAAAGCACAATAGAAGCCGAAAGATGCGAGAATGTATGCACCGCCGCGGGATCGGTCAGATCATCTGCGGGCACATACACGGCCTGGATAGAGGTGATAGCGCCGGTAGGAGTGTTGGCTATACGCTCTTCGAGTTTAGACAGGTCTGTGCCCATGGTGGGCTGATAGCC
>PLSN01000154.1 GCA_003165135.1 Bacteroidota bacterium | reverse complement strand
GGACTGCTGGTGCGTACTGCGGAAACGATCTATGAAGTGAGTGCCCGGTACAGGGTCGAGTTTGATGACAGCTACCCCGGCGCCATCCTGGCCTCGGTTGTGCTGTTTTTCCATCAGCAGATATAGTTTGTTTAGGGCGTAAGCGGGCGTGCGGTATTTCTCTATGTAATAATCAAGCGGCTTCAGGAGCCTGATGAGTGCTATACCGCACTCGTGTTTTATTGCATCACTCATTTATGTAGTAAGAACTGAGCCGCAAATTTAGTCTTATATACTGACACAACATAGGCTTCAAATTAAAAAAATATACAAAACCCATATAATAGTAAATAAGGCTGTTTGTATTAGCCCCTCTCCTTCGGGAGGGGTTATTACCTGAGCCTATCAACACTTTTTACCAAATCATCGTCTTTGCGGATATAAAACATAGCGATGAAAATAAGTATCACAGCGACTATAGGTGAAATATTGCCATAGTAGAATAGCTGGTCCTGTATCATGTCAGTAGTGGTCATACGGTAATAGGTATAACAAAAGCTGTAAAGTGCAGGCAGTATGCTCAGCCAGCACAAAACGATCTGGAGACCACGGAATTTATAAAGAAAAATAGCCAGAAGATTGAGGCCAATGGTAATAAGGGCAGCCACCATACAAACAAAAACGAAATAATGGCCAATTATGGGGAAATTGACGTTCATGGCCAGGTCTTTAGCCTTGACCATGTTATGTACCATTCCACCGTCTACTCTGATGACAGGCGAAAAAATATATCCGGTCATGATAATGATGGAAAACAGAAGAAAAAAGGATTGTTTGCGCTGGATCATAGTATTTTTAATTCTAAAATTTGGATAAATACCCCGGACAAGGTTCCAAACCTAATAACATTTTGACAAAGTAGGAAGAGGATTTAAATTAAGTGGAAACATCTTTTCATTATTCAGCTATACCGCATTGCGCAAAGCACAGGCCAATTGTGAGAAGTAAGTACTGAACTGAAGTAGAACAAATACGGGCCAAATAATTACTTTTGGAATATGGATCAGATTTCAAGATCAGGTTTTTTTCGGGTTGTAGCTAATAAGGCACAAGCAGAAAAAGAGCCCGGCTTTAAAACGACAGTTGAGGCTGGGGCTCCAGAATATACGGGCATAGCTCCTTATGGCGGTACGTGGGGCCAAGAGCAGGTGCTACATCTGCTCAGGAGAAGCCTTTTCGGGGTGACTCAGGAGGATTACAGGTATTTTTCAAAACTGACTTTACAGCAATCCCTCGATGTCCTGCTCTCTGACCTGTCAATCCCTGAGCCTCCGATAAACGCTTATAATGATAGTATGTATCAGGATCCGGATGTGCCATTCGGTGAGACATGGGTCAATTGTCTTGTCAACGAAACTGATGCTAATCAAAAGCGGCTCAATAGTCTGTATGCCTGGTGGGTGGGCCTGATGCTGGATCCGCAGCGATCCATCGCCAGGAAAATGACCCTTTTCTGGCACAATCACATGGCGTGTGAGCTCC
Organism: Bacteroidota bacterium; assembly: GCA_003165135.1. Classification (GTDB taxonomy): domain Bacteria; phylum Bacteroidota; class Bacteroidia; order Chitinophagales; family LD1; genus UBA1941. The sequence goes on along the minus strand of PLSN01000154.1, from coordinate 16,788 downwards.
AATCCACCTATGATGCCAGGCCAAGCTACAGCTATTTGGCCCTGATCTTAAAGTATGCTTTGGGCAACTTTAAAACCTTGATTTCAGAGCTGACTATTTGCCCGGCTATGCTCGAGTATCTGAGTGGCAATGAAAGCAAGGCAGAAGCACCAAACGAAAACTACAGCCGTGAAATGCAGGAATTGTTTACCGTAGGCAAAGGCCCTGATTCTCATTATACTCAGGAAGATATAAATGCAGCTGCACGTGTCCTGACAGGCTGGACCACTACACTCAATGGAATGAAAACGATATACAATGCCGCAGTGCATGATAGCGGCGATAAGCATTTCTCGGCATTTTATAATAATACGGTGATCCGGGGAAGGACCGGAAAAGAAAGCGCTGAGGAAACCAAAGAGCTGATCGATATGATTTTTGCTACCAAAGAGGTAGCCAAGCATACCTGCCGTTGCCTCTATAGATGGTTTGTAGATTCATCTCTGGATAGTACTATCGAAGTTACTGTCATTGATCCCCTTGCGGAGATATTGATCGAGAGTAAATTTGAAATAAAACCGGTATTGAGGGCACTGCTGGGCGGCAGGCATTTTTATGATCCAGTATTTGTTGGCTGTCAGATAAAAAACCCGGTTGATTATACACTTGGGTTTTGCAGGACATTCGATGCCATCGGTCATACATCAGATCTCGCTTTGCAATACAAGGCATGGCATAGCATCGTAGATCTTTTGTCAAAGCAATCTATGTGTCCGGGAGAGCCGCCCAATGTGGCCGGCTGGCCGGCTTATTACTTATCGCCCGGATATGATAAGCTGTGGATCAATTCAGACTCCATCGTGCAGCGGGACTCTGCCATGGATACACTTTTGTCAGAGCAGGGGTTAGACTCAAGCACCAAAATAAAATTTGATGTACTGACCTTTACGGCCGGGCTCTCCGATCCGAAAGATCCGGACGTGTTGATCGCTGACAGCATCACAATGCTGAGTGCTGCTCCCTTCGGTCCGGTCCATACGCGTTTTTTGAGAAACATTCTTGGATCGGGATCAGATCGCTCATGGACCGATCTGTGGACTGCACATATTGCCTCTCCGGATGATCAGCAAACCAAAGATTCTGTGACCCTTCTTCTCAACACGTTTTATAATTACATTGTAAAAAGAGAAGAATGCCATTTGATATAACCAACAAAACAAAGGGATGAACAGACGTTTTTTTTTAAAAAATACCTTATCGGTTTCTATCTTATCATCCCTGGCTATTGACGGCTGGCTCAAGTGTTGTATTCTCCGGCCAAACGAAGGTAGGGATGTGAGGTCTCTGGTGCTAGTGCAGCTCGAAGGTGGCAATGATGGCCTGAGTACCGTGATCCCGCTGGATCAGTATGCGAATCTTACCAAGGCCAGAAAAAATATTATAATTCCTGACAAGAAAGCCCTGCCACTCCACGATTCATCGGTCACGGGTTTACACCCTGCTTTGGGTGAGATTCAAAAACTATACAATAACAAGCAGTTGACTATTCTACAGGGGGTAGGCTGCCCCAATCCGGACCTATCCCATTTCAAGGCAATAGATATATGGCATACCGCTTATGATCTGCCTTCCACTATACCCACCGGCTGGGTCGGAAGATTTTTGGAGCAAGAGAGCATGGAGCGCTCAGCTGACTCAGGTCATCCCATGGCTGTGCAGGTAGGGCCCTCTTTGTCAAAAGCCCTACTGGGCTCATCCTCTTCAGGTATGATCGTGAGAAATACTGATTTCTTTTATGATTTAATACCTGGTAACTATGACCCGGCACCAAAGACCAAAGCTGGAGATCAGTTATCCTTTCTGCGAAGGACCATCGAAGAGTCAAAAGGTTATCTGCTAAAAGTGAAAGAGGCCGCCATGAGGCAAAAGAACCTTTCCAAAATGTATCCTGCTGGCAATGCACTGGCGGATCAATTGAAAATAGTAGCACAGCTCATCGGAGGCGGATTGCAAACCAAGGTCTACGTGGTCAATATCAAAGGGTTTGATACACATGATGATCAGGTCGATATTTCAGATACTACACAAGGCCCTCACGCCGATCTTCTTTCGCAGGTTTCCCGGGCTATAGGAGCGTTTGAAGATGACCTTGCTCTGATGGGCAAAGAGGATATGGTACTGGGAATGGTTTACTCCGAATTTGGCAGGCGAATAAAATCAAATGCAAGCTGGGGATGTGACCACGGCACTTCAGCCCCGGTTTTGCTTTTTGGTTCAAAACTAAAGGGTGGACTGGTAGGCCATAATCCGATCATAGCTGACAAAGTGGAAGTCAATGATAACCTGCCGATGCAAATTGATTTCCGATCAGTATATGCATCCATATTGAAGGACTGGCTTGGAGTGTCTAAACCGGCAATAGAATCTTCATTGATGTCCACCTATCCTACATTAGACCTCTTTAATTCCTGATACCACGGAAATTTCCGGTCATTCAAAAAGAACGGATAGCACGTATATGCAAGGGAGAATATTTGCTGAAAACCCAATTATTGGTAGGCCCACCATAAGTAGCGAATACGAATGCATTGCTGGCTGACAATTCGGTAGAGGTCCAGTAAATATACTGGCCCAGCAGATGACCGGAAGCTTTGCCCAGGGCCTTTTTGATCTTATCCCTGTTATCAAACAGCAAGTTAAGCTCAGACACAGAAGGCAAATACCAATCGTGAAACCCTCCTCCTGCATAGTTTTTGCAGAGCAGGGCTGCACTCAGCGAATGCCCCCTTTGGGTGATAACCGCACTTACATTGGCTGCTCCGTTCCATACACTTTGGGCTGCAGGACCAATAGCTAGAGTATCTTTATTGCTCCAGAATATGCTGTCGCTTTGGTCATTTAGAGCTACCACCAGGCCATGTTCCGTGCCCTTATCATCCTTCCATGTATCAAAGACAACCCCTCCGCCATATACCTCTCCGACATAATGTTTGAATCCTGCACGGGCCTCGCCCCCATTGGGGATCCCTCCGCTTTTGACATAAAGTGCATATGGAATGTGTAATAACTGAGTTGGCATCATCACAGTGAAAACAGAACCCCCTTTGATGTCCAGCCCCACCTTCAGGTAGTAATTATCATCAGCCCATTTTATATGGTCAAAGGAACCGACCTGTGCATTACCGCTGCCGATAGTCACAAGAAATTCGCCAAAAAAATTAGTCGGGGTAGAATGGGTTTCCTGATAGAGAATGGTACCTGTAGGAGATGATTTTAGAATGGTCAGTTGGACTCCCACCGTTTTTTTCGTCACGGGTATATTCTGCGGATTTCGAGCCACATTAAAGTAAGTGAAAGGTTGACCAGACGTTTCCTGTCCAAGGGCAGTGATCGACACTACTGCGCAGCATAAAAATGAAATAAAACTGTTCATAATTATTTTCATCTATAAGGACCAACCGGGTTTTTGTCTCCGTGGATTCTCTCGAAATTAATAATTAAACTAAGATTATTCCCATAAATCCCGCTATTGCCCGATTTCGATTATTAGTGTTATCTTGTGTTAAAGCAATATCGCAAACGTCTATTGGTAGTTTGTTTGAGGATACAAATATTTCAGACATAGATAATGGATATCGAGACATTCAGAGAATATTGTTTGAATAAAAAAGGGGTCACGGAGGAACTTCCTTTTGGTCCTGACACGCTTGTTTTCAAAGTGATGGGTAAGGTCTTTGCACTCACATCATTAGATACTACGCCCTTTCGTGTGAACCTGAAAATGGATGATAAGCTGGTGCCTGAATACCGCGAGAAATATGAAGATGTACAGCCGGGATATCACATGAATAAAAAGCATTGGAACACCGTTTATGCAGGATCAGGTGCTATTTCGGGTAAAGATGTGCGCTGGATGATAGACCATTCATATGATGAGGTCGTAAGAGGCCTGACAAATAAATTGAAAAAAGAGCTGGAACTGTTGTAAATTCGTAGAATGATGGATATAATAGTGCTAACCATATTTAGTTACGCCCTCTACAGGATGGCAGTGAGTTATAACATTACCCCGTGGAAATGGATCATTCGTTATGTACTGACCTTCTTTGCCTCGACGATAGCGCTGTGTGCCGTATTGATTGGTATATATGGCCAAAACATGGTGAAAGACATGGCAGCCATGGAGAAACTAAGTCTCGCGATAGAACCATTCATTATGTTGTATCAGTTTGTGTTGTTCTACTTTTTCAGGACCAGAATAGTGCGCTACGTCCATGTTCTGGATCAGGTAGACAAAAATAACGACAACAATATACCGAACCCTCCCACCACACCCGGCAAGGACCAAAAGGACTTTTCTTATTTCAGATAATGGCTTCTGACATTATCATCGTTGGTCAGGGGATATGCGGATCGCTGCTTTCCTGGTCATTGTTACAAAAAGGTATTTCAGTAAAGGTCTACGACATTGATGCAGATCATTCTGCTACTGCTGCTGCGTCTGGTATTATTAACCCTATCACCGGAAAACGCTTTGTCAAATCATGGATGGTAGATGAGCTATTTCCCGCAGCAGATAAGACATATAGCGAGATAAGCCAAGCCATAGGAGTGCACTTCTATGAAAAGCTGCCGATATACAAACTCCTCGAATCTGTCAAAGAACAAAATGACCTGAGCGCACGTGCCACAGAGACGGGCTATGAGCAATATTTCACAAATACTGACGTGCAATACCTGGACAAAGGAAAGGTAAAGAATGAGTTCGGCAGCTTCGTGATAAATGGGGGAGGCAAAATGGATACCCAGCTATTTATCAATTCCTATCGCACTTTTTTAAAAAATAAAGGCATTTTGATAGAAGAACCATTCACATACGAACAGGCGTTAGTTTCAAAATCAAAGGTCATTTTCTGTAACGGGTATAAAGCAGCACAGACAGGCTTTTTCAGAGACCTGACCTGGCAGATCGTAAAAGGCGAATACCTGCTGGTAAGGATAAAGGATTTTTATGCTGACAGGATCATCAGCGGGGACACAACTATCTCGCCGACATCAGAGAAAGATATTTACTACGCAGGGGCGACCTATCAGTGGCACTATGAGACCGAAGCACCGACAGAGCAATATAAAAACGAAATCATCGAGAGTTTAAACAAAATGCTGCATGTGCCTTTTGAAGTAGTGTATCATGGAGCAGGCATACGCCCATCTGCTAAATACCGCAGGCCATTCATTGGTTTTCACCCCGAGTATAAGCATGTAGGAATATTCAATGGTATGGGCACAAAAGGTATCTCGCTTTCGCCATATTTTGCAGAGCACTTTGCAGAGCATATTGTGAATGGCAAAGAACTCCTGCCAGAAGTGGATGTGAAGAATATTTTAATTAAGTCATAACTTAGCATCATGACAGTCCAAGACCTCAAAGTATTATACGAAGACAATCATATCCTCGCGGTCAATAAACCCGCCGGAATGCTCGTGCAGGGTGACAAGACGGGCGATGAGACGCTCGGCGATATAGTCAAGCAATACATCAAAGAAAAGTATGAAAAGCCCGGGGAAGTATTTCTCGGAGTCGTGCATCGTATAGACAGGCCCGTGAGTGGCGTGGTGCTGTATGCCCGCACTACCAAGGCCCTGCAAAGGCTCAATGAGATGTTTCAAAAGCGGGAAATACAAAAGACATACTGGGCTATCGTGCAAAGCCGACCTGAAAAAGAAAGCGATCTGCTGATAAACTATCTTATAAAAAACGAACAGAAAAATATGTCGCGGGTAGTAAGTGCTGAAACAAAAGGAGCGCTCAAATGTGAACTCGAATATAAGCTCATCGCAGAGTCAGACAACTACTGGCTGCTCGAAGTGGATCCGCATACCGGCCGCCATCACCAGATACGTGTGCAGCTCGCCAATATAGGTTGCGTAATCAAGGGCGATCTGAAATATGGCGCTAAGCGATCTAACAAAGACGCTTCTATCTGTCTGCATGCACGACATATTGAGTTCATCCATCCTGTCAAAAAAGAACCTGTCTCCATCACAGCCCCTGTGCCTGATGATAACCTCTGGAAGTCATTTGAAGAGATGGTGAAGTAGACAAGAGACATTAGATATTAGACAATAGACATCGTCCGATTACTCCTGAAAATATACCCTCTTGACGCGCGCCGAAACACCCGTTAGTATTTCGTAAGGGATGGTCTCTGAGGCCTTAGCTATGTCTTCTACACGCGGATTATTTCCAAAGACGACTACTTCATCACCTTCCTGCACCTGCTCTATGCCTGTGATGTCCAGCATGGTCATGTCCATACATACATTGCCGATCACGGGTGCGAGCTGATTGCTCACCAGCATGTGGCCGTGACCATTGCTGAGCTTGCGGTTGAGGCCGTCGGCGTAGCCTATACCCACCGTAGCGATGGTCTTATCTATGTCTACTTTGCCCACACGGCCATAGCCGACCGAGTCACCTGATTTGACATGTTTGATCTGTGAGATAGTGGTCTTGAGAGATGACACAGGTAGCAGCCGTGACTGTATAGCAGGAGTAGGGTCGAGCCCATACAGCCCGATACCGAGGCGCACCATATCGTATTGCGCATAAGTGTGGCGCGCTATACCGCTGGAGTTGAGTATGTGTCGGATGATACTATAGTTGAAATGTTCCTTGATAGCAGCGCTCATTTCCTCAAATCGCGCTATCTGTCCTTTGGTAAATTCATCATACTCCGGGGCCTCACTGGCCGCCAGATGTGAGAATATAGAAGCGATAGTAATACACTCTGATGTTTTGATCTTATCGATCAATGGAGCGATATCTGTGGATTCAAAACCCAGGCGGTTCATGCCCGTTTCTACCTCTATGTGTATTTTATAATTCGGATCAGATTTGCCTCGCCTTAGTTTCAAAACAGAAATGAATTTGTCCAGGAGAGACAGACTGTATATATCTGGTTCCAGATCGTGAGAGATCATCGCTTCGAAGCTACGTTCCTCGGGATTCATGACCATGATGGGCAGTGTGATGCCATTCTTGCGCAGTTCTATTCCTTCGTCAGCATATGCCACTGCGAGATAGTTGACACGGTTAAACTGGAGCACATTCGCGATCTCATAGCTGCCGCTTCCATAGCTGAAAGCCTTGACCATTGCCATCATTTTTGTTTCTGGTTTTAGCAGTGATTGATACACCTTGAGATTATTGACCAGTGCATTGAGGTTGATCTCGAGGACTGTCTGGTGCGCTTTTTTCTCCAGCAGCTTGGCTATTTTTTCAAACTCAAACTGACGTGCGCCTTTGAGCAGGATGACCTCATCATGAAATATAGAAGTATCAAGATTTTTTAGCAGGTCTTCGGTACTATTGAAACATATCAGCTCATTCAGTTCGCTGCGCTCGAATACTTTTTTCTCGCGCTGTATGGAAGGTCCGATGCCGATGAGGCGGTGAATATGATTTTGCTTTAAGAGTTTGGCTACCTCTGCGTATAAGTCCAGGTCACCACGCCCGCTTTGAAGAATATCAGAGAGAATGATCGTCTTCTTAGGATGTTGGTTTTGCTGGCGGAGAAAATCTATCGCTATCCGCAGTGATTCGAAATCGGAATTGTAACTGTCATTTATCAGCGAACAATTATTGATCGCATCCTTCATCTCCAGACGCATCGCAATGCGGGTGAGGTTTCGCATACGGGTGCGAAGCACGGAGAAGTCCTTATTTAATATCAAAAGTGTACAAGCGCAGTGAATGGCGTTTTCGACAGAGGCTTTATCTGCGAAAGGTATTTCAAAATCAAACTCCTGGCCTTTGTATTGAGCCGAGATGTAAGAGTGATTGTTTTGCTGAAGCAAAGAAATGATGCGCACATCGGCATCGGAGTGCTGTGACCACGTGAAAGTATGAATAGCATCAGCGCCTTTGAGCGCATTGATCTCCGCCACTGCCTGATTGACCTCAGCGTGGTCCTTGCAGTATATGAGGGTCTCTGTTTGTATGAATAGCTTCAGTTTTTCTTTCGTCTTATGCTTCAGATTGAGGAAGCCGTCATTATGCGCTTCGCCGATATTGGCGAGTATACCGATCGTAGGCCGGATTATTTTTTCCAGCTTCTCCATTTCGCCGCTTTCAGATATTCCTGCTTCGATGATAGCAAGGTTATTCTCTTCGCTCATCTGCCAGAGTGATAGCGGCACACCTATCTGAGAGTTATAGCTCTTCGGGCTGCGGACAATGTTGTAATCCTCATTAAGTAGCTGATAGAGCCATTCTTTGATGATGGTCTTGCCATTGCTGCCGGTGATACTGATGACAGGATACTCAAATTTATTTCTGTGGTAGCCCGCCAGCTTCTGTAGTGCCAGCACAGTGTCTTTGACCAAGATGAAATTAGCCTTAGGGTATTTTTCTATCCATTTGGCATCAGTGATGACGAAATTATTTACACCCTTACTGACCAGATCATCTATATAGTGGTGGCCGTCCTGCCTGCTGCCCGGCAAGGCAAAGAACAGGCTCTCACCCGCCTGCTGCAGCTTGCGGCTATCTAGCAGCAAATAGCTGATATGTGTCTCCTCACCTACACCTGCTGTGAGTTTGCCGCCTGTGGCCTTGGCTATTTCGTTGATAGGGTATCCTTTATTCATGTACTTCTGACCAGGTCCAAAGGTGCGCTTTTGTATTGAGAAAATCTGTCAAGGCTGTGTAAAAATAGTGTTTCGCTTTTATAAAAGGGCACAGGTTATTATTTTACGGATATAGAACGTAAATTGCTTTCTGAAACATTGTACAACCGTTAAGCAGCAAATGCACAAAAACTCATTGATCGCAATAATATTTCTATTGTCTATCTCTGACCTATTGGGGCAGACGAGCTATAAGGGCTTTATTGGTAATGATCCGATCGAATTAGTGACTTATATATATTCCGATGGAGATGCAAGAGCCATTTATTCATACAAAAAAAATAATGAACCAATCATAATTAATGGAAGACTAAATGGAGATACTTTGATATTAAATGAAAAAGACACAGGAGAAAACAACATTGCAAGCTTGACATTTAAACGCTTTGATGCCCAAAGCAAAACTCTTAAAGGGAGCCGGACTGACCTAAAAACAGGCAAGGAATTGGCAATAATTCTAAACAAAGAATTTGACATTGATTACGGAGATTCAATCGAATGGGGAGATAGGGAAATTATACAGCCTGTTTCATTGACCGATCAATATTTCAAGCTTATTATTAGCAAAGCAAAAGGCATTTTTTATGCAAATGTGACAGGGGTAAAAATAATAGATAAGAAAACCGATAGTATCATACAGAAAATAGATATAAACTGTCAACTTGGGGGACTACACAACATTTCAATCGGAGATTATAACTTTGACGGTAGTCAAGACTTTTCGGTTTTTGAGTCGAGTTATGCCGGGCCTAATACCTCGAGTTTATATTTCCTGTATGATCCTAAAACAGGGAAATATTTTGATAGTGGTTTTTCGGGTGTTTCTTTGGATTTCGATAGTAGTTCAAAGACGGTATTTGAGCACAATGAATGTTGTATGGGACGGACTCACACAACCGCGATATATAAAATCGAAAAAAACAAGATGGTACTAGTTGAAGAACATTGTTATAAATGGGATGATTCAAAGCAAGATTTAGTAGAGCGAAAAATGGAAGAANNGATAGGATAGAGCAGAATAGAAACAGGAACAGACTGGATATCGGCCTCGACCGCCAGGCGCAGAAAGGCCGTCAGCGCACCATCAATCTGGATGGCAGCTACAATATCAAAAGGATCACCGGAGACAGGATAGATTTTGATATGTACCACTGGATGATCACCACTTCTTGGAAACACTACTGGATAGTGGTATTTCTTTTTTACGGTTCGGTCAATGTTTTTTTTGCTTTGATATATTTTGCGCTGGGCGCAAACTCTATCGGAGGCATTACGCATACTGACCAACTGCATGTTTTTCTCGACTGTTTTTTCTTCTCAAATGAGACATTTACTACCGTGGGTTACGGAGCTCTGCACCCCAACGGAGTTGTTCCCAGTTTTCTGGCTTCACTGGAAGCTTTTCTCGGCTTGATGAGTTTTGCATTAGCTACAGGTACGCTGTATGGCCGTTTCTCAAGGCCTAAGCCGAGGATAAAATTCAGTGCCAATGCGATCATTGCTCCCTTTGGCGAAGGAACATCATTTCAATTTGTGATCGCCAATCAGCGCACCTCAAATATCATGGAGCTGGAGACAATAGTAAACTTCAGCTGGGTGGACAAATCTGAAGGTGAAGGCTACAGGAGGTTTAAAGCGCTAAATCTTGAATTGTCCAAGATCGCTATGTTTCCTACGAGCTGGACCATCAATCATATCATAGATGAAGAGAGCCCGATGTATGGTATGAGCGCAGCAGATTTCATCGAAAAAGAAGTTGAAGCATTTATCACGCTGAAAGGGTACGATGAGACATACTCTCAGACAGTATACATTCGTATGTCATATACAGCGAAGGATCTGATCTATGGCGCGAAGTTCCAAAGGGCTTTTCATGTCGGAGAAGATGGCCAGCTGGTGATGGACCTGCGCAAAGTGGGTAGCTATGACCTTGTATCTATGCCTGCACCGGTGCAGGTAGAGGTGGAAAAACATCTGGAAACGATAGCGGAGAGCGAGTTGTAAATCACCCCTCCCAACCCTCCCCGAAGGAGAGGGCTTAACAGCCAATACAATCGAATGTTTTGTTTGCAGTTGTCTCACTACTCATATCTCACTACTCATGTCTGTACTTTTCCCTTCCAACTTATGAAGTTTTTTAGTTCCTGCATACATACTGTATTTCATATAGCGGCATTCGAGCTGGCCGTTGAAGAGTGTTACCTTACGAGAAGGGCGCAGGCCTATACTTTTGAGTGCTTCCATGTTTGAGCTGATGAGCCAGCAGTCATATCCCTGATAGCGTTTCTTAAAAGTATCACCTATAGATTTATAGAGGCCAGTAAGGTCGTCCTCGTCCATGCGTTCGCCATAGGGTGGGTTCATGATGAGCGTACCGCTGCCCTCCGGTGGCGCGAAGTCCTGAAAGTCAGTATTGACGATCGTGATCATGTCCTCGACTTTCGCCCACTTGATATTTTCTTTAGCTTTTCGTGTCACGTGCGGGGAGATCTCACAGCCGTAGAGTTTCACATCGGCATCGTTGATCTTGTCAATGGCTGCGGTGTGTATGGTTTTCCAAAGCTCCTTATCATATGGCAGATAACTATGCCACATCTCAAAGCCGAACCACTCGCGGTGGATATTGCAAGGGATATCTGAAGCGATCATCGCCGCTTCTATCAATATTGTACCCGATCCGCACATAGGATCAACCAATGGCGTACGCCCTGTCCATCCTGCAGTCATTACCAGCCCCGCAGCGAGTACTTCGTTGATAGGAGCGAGATTGGTCTTGGCGCGATAGCCACGTTTATGCAGGGACTCACCCGAACTATCAAACGCGATAGAGCAGGTATCATTATAGATGTGAATGTGGATGCGGAGTGTAGGTTTGTCGAGGTCGACTGAGGGACGCCTGCCATAGCGCTCACGAAACTGGTCCACGATAGCATCTTTGGCCTTCTGTGAGATATACTGGGAGTGATTAAAGATAGGAGTATTAAGCACCGTGTCGATAGCCAGTGTATCATCTGCGGAGAGATAGACACTCCAGTCTATTTTTTTCACCTCGTTATAAAATTCATGCTCATTGTGCACAAAGAACTCATGCACAGGCACTAATATCCTCAACGCTGTCCGCACCATGAGGTTGGCCTTGTACATCACACCGATATTGCCTTCGAAGCTTACTGCACGATTGTGAAGATTGATATTTTCGGCACCCATTTTGCGAAGCTCGCCTGCGCAGATCTCCTCGAGGCCGTAGATGGTCTTGGCGACCATTTTGAAATTTTCCGAGATACCATTCATCTCTAAGTAATTAATAGTGAATAATGAAAAATTAATAATGACCGTCTCATTATTATGGCATAAAGGTAAGGAAATAAAAGCTATTTGAGCTTTAGCTTCTTTGGATCCTGGTAGTTATTCCAAAAAGAGATCAAATCAATGCGGTCTTTTTTGATCTTATAGTATAGAGAAACTTGTTTCACTACAAGACATTTCCGGAATACCTTTTTGTTATTGACAGCAGGAAAAAGCAAGGGATTTTTCTCAATTAAAATGAGAGCAGCTTCAGTTTTTTCTATAAAATCTTCGACCACTTTTTCAGTCCATTCATTTCTCAAATAAGAAATATTTTCTGCGAATGTATTGTCGGCCTCTTCTGTCCAGTGGATGGTCACTTTTTACTGTATTTCTTTTTGAGTTTAGGCCAGATCTTTTCATGTGGTGTCACTTCTCCTCTATCTGACTGAGCGAGGCCTCTTTTTAGCGAAGCTTTTAATTTAGGGTCCAGATCTTCCCATGATTCTTCCTCTTGCTCATCGAGGATATGCTTCACCTGCAAAAGAATACTTTCATCTGTAGTTTGTACGATCTTCTCGATCAAATCATATTTTGAGATCAAATCCATATACCAAAGGTAGTGAAAGGAGAATGAAAAAGCAAAAATGCAAACTAGCTATGATATACCCTCGATGCAACTATCAGCCCATCTTTGATCTCCAGCACCTCGCCGACTGTCATGCTGTCCTCCCCATCCACGTAGCGTGTGTACTCCATGAATACGCTCTCATTATCCGCTATGAATCGCGTCTGCTCATATCTCAGCGAAGGCAATCGCTCAAATGAATCCCGCCACCATGAGCGCAGCGCATCCTTGCCTATGATGAGGCCTTTGGTCTCAGGCTGACGGAGTTTGAGCTTCGGGCTATAGTGCTGCGCATCGTCGGCATAGAGCGCCAGCAGTTTCTCCAGGTCATGCTGATTGAATGCATCAAACCATTGGTGGGCTATTGATATGGTGGGTGTGGAGGGCATGGGCTAATATGTTGAGCTGTATGTTAGTTGCTGGCGGTGTTTTTAGCTTTGGTTAATTGATAATTTACAGCATGGCTATAAAAACCTTCGGGTTTATTTATAATCATATAAATAATGTCCTTTTTATTGTCGGCATCAACTAGAATATTAAAATCGTAGTTTTTATTCTTTCTACTAATCACGCCTATAAGCTCAAACATCTCCGTGCCATTGCTTATATGTTCAGCCCAAAAATCATAGGGATAGAAATCAGTAATAACCCCAAGGCTGTCCGCATCTTTTAAGTCCTTTAACATTCTTGATCTACTATGATCTGGCATATTTGCGTACGTTGCGACACGACTATTAAGTAGTGAATCTATCTTATCATATTTTTTGCTTTTGATAAGTTCTATAACACGATTAACGAATGGTCTTTTTTTGATAGACAAGGAAATACTTTCCATTAGAAAGCCTCTTTTTACTTCTGACTTATTCTTGTATACAAAAATCACTACGACGATATGATATTGATCTTTTGACTTTTTAAGTTTTTTACAGAATGTTTCTGCAACGTCAGCAAAAAATTTATTAGGATTTTCCCCTTGAATAGAGTTAGAATGACTTAATGTTATTGTTAAGGTCCCGGACGAGACGGTGTCAATTGAATAAGTACACGTGCCGCCAAAGATTTTTTCTACATCTAAGGAGCCACTTTCTGCCTCGGCATTAATCAAGACAGAATTCAAAAGACGTTTAAAAGAATTATATCCTTGATCGCACGAGGCAAGGCAGATAAGTGTAACTGCAAGGAAAAGTAATTTTTTCATTAGTTTATTCAATTACAAGCGAATTTTTAGCAACTCTCATACACCACCGCCAGTCCCTGCCCCACACCGATACACATGGTAGCAATACCATATTTCACCTCAGGACGACGCTTCATCTCGTGGAGTAGTGTCGCCGTGATGCGCGCCCCTGAGCAACCGAGGGGATGGCCTAGTGCTATGGCGCCGCCATTTACATTCACGATAGCAGGGTCGAAGCCCAGATCGCGCATACAGGCGATGCTCTGCGAGGCGAAGGCTTCATTGAGTTCTACGAGGCCGATGTCTGATATCTTAAGACCTGCGCGGTCGAGTGCTTTGCGCACAGCATAGATAGGGCCGATGCCCATGATAGATGGTTCGACGCCGGCTGATGCCATAGCGACTATGCGCGCCATCGGCTTGAGATTATGTTTTTTTACTACATCGCCGCTCACGACTATCGTAGCTGCTGCACCATCATTGATGCCGGATGAATTACCCGCTGTCACGCTGCCGTCTTTAGCGAAGGCAGGCTTGAGTTTGGCGAGGTCCTCGATAGATGAGAGGCGCGGATGCTCATCTTTGATGAAGCGTATACTTTCTCCTTTGCCTTTATCTATTTCCACGCTTACCAGCTCGTCGGTGAATTTTCCCGCTTCATGTGCCTTCTGATATTTAAGTTGAGAGTTATAAGCGAACTCATCCTGCTCTTCGCGCGATACTTTCCATTGTTTGGCGACATTCTCAGCGGTCTCACCCATCGAGATGATATAGTCCGCCGGGAATTTCTTATTAGTAAATCGCCAGCCCAGTGTAGTATCAAATAGCTGATGCCCGCGATCAAATGCTGAGGTGGCCTTGCTCATCACCATCGGAGCGCGGCTCATGCTCTCGACACCGCCTGCTATATATATACTGCCATCGCCTGCATGTACTGCCCGTGCGGCATCGCCTATGGCCTGCAGCCCTGATGCACAGAGACGGTTGACCGTGATACCTCCGACCGTGATCGGCAGGCCAGCCAACAGCACAGCCATACGTCCTACGTTTCGGTTGTCCTCGCCGCTTTGGTTGGCTGCGCCGAGTATCACGTCCTCTATTTGATTAGGATCGAGCCAGGTATTTCTGGCTACTACTGCCTTGACCACATGTGCTGCGAGGTCATCGGGCCTGACAGCGCTGAGTGTTCCGGCGTATTTGCCGATAGGAGTCCGGAGTGCGTCTATGATGTATGCGTCCATGAAGAGTATTTAGAGGAAACAAAACTAAGAATATAGTCGCAAGTAGTGAGCTACAAGTCGCAAGCAGAAGTAGTACAAAAAGAAAAGCCCCAAATTTCTTCAGGGCTTTGCTTTTTATACTTGCGACTCACGACTAATAGCTTGTGACTATTTGCCGCTGCGTTTGCGTTCGTGTTCTTTCAGGTAGATTTTGCGGAGACGTATGCTCTTTGGCGTTACTTCTACATATTCGTCTTCCTGTATGTATTCCATTGATTCCTCGAGGCTCATGATGGTCGGCGGTGCGAGGTTTGACTTCTCATCCGTACCAGATGCGCGGAAGTTGGTCAGCTGTTTGGTCTTTGAGATATTGACCACCAGATCGCTCGGGCGTATGTGCTCGCCTACTATCTGTCCTTCATATATTTCATCGCCGTTTGGCAGGAAAAATTTTCCTCTGTCGGCCAGTTTGTCCATTGCGTACGTTACAGCTTTGCCTGTCTCCATAGAGATCAGTACGCCTGCATTACGTGACGGGATGTCACCTTTCCATGGCTCATATCCTTTGAAACGGTGGCCCATGATAGCCTCACCTGCTGATACGTTGAGTATCTGAGTGCGGAGGCCGATGATACCACGTGCAGGAATCTCAAACTCTACATGCATCAGGTCGCCCTTTGGCTCCATGTTCGTCATCATTCCTTTGCGCATTGCTACCTGCTCGATACATTTGCCGGCTACCTCTTCAGGTGCATCTATTGTCAGCACTTCTATAGGCTCACATTTCATGCCGTCTATTTCTTTCACGATCACACGAGGGTTGCCGATACATAGTTCATATCCTTCGCGACGCATGGTCTCTATCAATATACCTAAGTGCAACACACCACGTCCGTATACGATGAATGTATCTGCGGACCCGGAATCTTCCACACGCAGTGCTAGGTTCTTCTCCAGTTCTTTATATAGACGCTCACGTATTTTCTGAGAGGTCACAAATTTTCCTTCTTTACCAAAGAATGGACCGGTATTGACCGTAAATACCATGCTCATGGTCGGCTCATCGATAGAGATAGGAGGCAGGCCTTCAGGATTATCGATATCTGCTATGGTGTCACCGATCTCAAAACCTTCTATGCCCGATATGGCACATATATCACCGCATTCTACTTTGTCCGCTTTCATCTTGCCGAGGCCGACGAATGTATATAGTTCTTTGATCTTGGACCTCACTACAGAGCCGTCCCTTTTGACCAGAGATATGGCTTTGCCCAGCTCTACTGATCCGCGAGTCACACGACCTACGGCGATACGACCGAGGAAGCTCGAAAAATCAAGCGATGTGATCTGCATCTGTGTAGTACCTTCGATCATCGGAGGTGCAGGGATGTGCTCTATGATCTGATCGAGCAGATATACTACATCAGTGGTCGGGTTTTTCCAGTCAGGCCCCATCCATCCCCTCTTAGCTGCTCCATATACAGTAGGGAAGTTCAACTGGTCCTCAGTAGCGCCGAGGTTGAACATCAGTTCAAAAACAGCCTCATGTACTTCATCAGGACGGCAGTTTTCTTTGTCTACCTTGTTTATGACCACGATAGGTTTTTTGCCCAGGGCGATCGCTTTGCTCAGTACATAGCGTGTCTGTGGCATCGGACCTTCAAATGCATCTACTAAAAGAAGTACACCGTCAGCCATATTGAGCACCCGCTCTACTTCGCCACCGAAATCGGCGTGGCCCGGCGTGTCGACGATGTTGATTTTGCCGCCGGCGAAATTGATAGCGGTGTTCTTGGCGAGAATGGTGA
>PLSN01000480.1 GCA_003165135.1 Bacteroidota bacterium | reverse complement strand
TCCTGTCCGATCACATATTGATCGAGGAAAGCAGAAATGTCCTTTGGTTTCAGAGAGTTAGGCAAAGAATACTGGAACTTCTTCGTTTTCTGAAATAGCTCCTCATCTATGATCTGCTGGGCCTGGGCCACACACTGATCACATATCTGGCCTTCTATGCCTGATATCAATATTTGGGTCTCGCGCTTCTTCCTTCCGCAAAAGGAGCACGACTGTTCGGCGTCTTTTTTCATTCTCTATACAATAATACGGAATTGTAGCCTCAAAGTTGTCAGGCTTAGTCTTTTTTGTTAGTTNNTTATACGGAATTGTAACCTTAAAGTTAACCCGCTTATTCTTTTTTGTTATTCCTGATCAGTACCTCGTCTATCATTCCGTACTCCTTGGCCTCCTGAGCTACCATCCAATAGTCGCGGTCACTATCCTTGATGACCCTTTCCATCGACTGGCCACTGTGCTCGGATATGATATCATATAGCTCCTGTTTGATCTTTTTCATTTCCGCTACAGAGATCAGGATGTCGGCCGTTTTGCCGCCTATGCCTCCGAGTGGCTGGTGAATCATGACACGTGCATGTCTTAGGGCCGTGCGTTTCCCTTTCTTGCCTGCACAGAGCAATACTGCGGCCATAGAGGCGGCCATGCCTGTACAGATAGTAGCCACGTCCATATTGACATACTGCATGGTGTCATAGATACCTAGACCTGAATAAACCTCGCCTCCCGGTGAGTGGATATATATCTGCACATCAGAGCGCGAGTCAGAACTCTCCAGAAAGAGCAGCTGCGCCTGTACGATACTGGCTATATAGTCGTTGATCTCGGTACCGAGAAATATGATCCTGTCCATCATCAGACGGCTGAATACATCGACCTCACGAAATGGCATCTGCCTCTCCTCGATCACCGTACGGGTCAGATTGCTGATTCCGCTTTGAGCCGTCGCGTTCATGTATTTCTCCAGGTGCATGGTGCTCATGCCATGGTGCTTCACTGCATAGTTCTTGAAATCTTGTGCTTCTTTCAAATTCATATTTAGACTCTCCTGATTTTTGTCAAAGTTTTGAAAAATATTCGGAATAAACCAAATGTAGCCATTCTGCCCATATTTCCGCTGCCTAATTATGGATTATGTTACAGAAAGGATGTTGTTAAGGACGGCTGGCTGGCGATTTTATTGTCTCTACCCCCAACCCCCCTGAAGGGGGCTTTAACAGCCAAATAATACAGGTATCACAGAGAACACTAAGGGATGAGAAAACAGCCGGGAGCACACAGAGCTTATAAAGCAGCATTATTCTGTGTTCTCCCTGTATTCCTCCCATTTCTCTGTGCTCTCTGTGATACTGACTGTTTTGTATTACTTTTGTTTAAATAATTTAAAGCAAAATGGAAAATAACAATATCAACGACCTGATAGAAGAAGGCAAAAAACACCTCTCAGAACTCCAGCAGCAGATAGATAAACTGGCCGAAACAGCCACCAAAGTAGCTGGCATAGGCGCTGAGGAATTCGCTAAAAAGGCTGACGAGATCATCAAGGAAGCTGCCACTCACGTTGAAGCTGCAAAAACTGTAGTTGAAGAAAAAGCAAAAGAAGCCATGGCATCTGATGAATTCAAGAAATTCGAAGATGAGGGTAAGAAGGCAGTGGACGAAGCACAGGTCAGGATCGCTGAACTAGCTAAACAAGCCAACGCTATAGCCGATGATTTTGGAAATAAACTCAGAGACATTTTCGGAAAGAAGTAATCTGTTGGCGGGTGGAGGGTGACGGTAAACAGCCACTCGCTCTACGCAAATTGCTGTTTATATTCATACTCCAGGCAACTGCCAACCAACACCAGCCACCTATTTCACCCGCATCTTATTGCCCTTTGCATCGTGAGTCACCTCAGCTAATCCCAACGCCTCCATCAGCGGTGGGATATACATCCCAAAGCGTCCGCGCAGGCCTTTCTTGAGGCCATACCAACCGCCTACAGGGTTTTTTTCTGAGCGTCCCCATGCTTCTACTGTGCCGTCTTTAGCAGGTTTCTGCTCGTCGGCAGAGCCGAGTTCCATCCAGTCGCCGTGCTTTTTCAGCATAGCATGCAGGTCATCGAGGCAGCGTATATCATAGTGCAGGACAGTTTTGCCCACAATGCATACGAGTACTTCTTTCCCATCTTTTTCATCCACGTGCATAGTATATTCTGAGCTGAGTGGTGGCGTCTTCAACGCCATAGGTTTTTCTTTTGTTCCGATCTTGTATTTCATCTTTATCAGGTTTATGAGTTGAAAATATCTTTTGAAGAACCCACCAATGTCAGCAGTTCCTGTTTAGGTGGCACTTCGGGCCCGCTTGCTTTAAGCTGCTCCTGAAAAGACTTAAACGATGGCAATACCATAAGCACTTTCTCATCTTCATCTGTATTGAAGAATGCAGAATGAATAAATGTTTTGCCGTCGGGGCTCAGACATACATTATAGTTGATGCCGGAGTTATTTATGGCCCGCAGGTCAGCCATCACAGTTTTAATGTTGCTCTGGTTTTGCCCGGCGTATTCTGCCTTAGTGGTGTAGGTCACTTTTACTATTTTCATTTTTGTTTGTTTTTATGTTTTAAAAAAGTCTTTGAAATAAAACTTTCAGGGTCTCTTTGCTTTGTGGTTAATTGATAAAGCTACAAGTCATTGCCTTAAGGCGATAGACCTGGAAAGTTTGGATACCAATCTTTTGACGCTACAGCCCGGAGAAACGATAGGCTTTTAAGCTACTTTTTCCAGATATTTTTCCATCACTACTCTATTGTGCTCTAAATGATGCAGTTGCAGTTCCGCCGCAGGCGACTCAAAAGGATCGATTTTCTGGATTATTTTCATCCTGAGGTCAAACAAATGTTCCTTATCCCCTTTGTCGGCCTCCCGGACCATATCGATCTTCACCAGTTCTTCCTGCAGCTTTTGTTTAGGATTAAAGATGCCATTGAGCTCCGAACATTGATGACAGGTACCTTCTTTATTGATGAGCGCACACCGTCCGTCAAAGACCTGAATCATCTTGCTGCGGCCTGTGTGAAGATAATATTTGATCATAGCCTCGGTAGAATCGAGAATGATGGCTATCTCGGCGACTTTAAACCCATATACTTCTTTTAGAAATAAACACAACTGCTGCTCCAGTGGCAGCGACTTAGAGACACAGGTGAAACAGAAAGTGATGTGCTCTTTGATCTCAAAATGCCCCTGCGCTGAGTTCATCCGGATATCCATGGCCTCAGCGAAAAACTGTTTATCATTCATCGCAGCCTCACGGCATATATCGCCTACATCTTCCGTCCAGCGCCTTTTGGCACGCAGATTGTCTTTGGCCAGATTAGATGCGATAGCAAAGAGCCATGTCTTCAGCGAAGATTCTCCCCGGAAAGCATCGAGTTTTTCATGCGCTTTGAGATAAGTATCCTGCACAATGTCGTCAGTATCTGCCATAGATGCTGTGATACGATGGATATATGATCGCAACTGGCCTCTTATCTCTTCAAACTCCGTACTTAATTCTTCGGTGTTCATGTGTAGTGTTTGGAAATAAATTTAATCAAATTCTTCGGCCAGCCTGTATTGAGATTTGACAACTTTCAGAAAGTTGTCAA
>PLSN01000168.1:543-4258 GCA_003165135.1 Bacteroidota bacterium | reverse complement strand
GCCTGTAGTCTGATCGTATCGACATATGACGGCGGATTGGGCTTGGTCTCATTGAAATTGACATACTCAAAGGTATCTGTGGTATTGGTAGTAAGGTTTTGAGCGACCAGTTTCACTGTTGTAATGTACTCGTTGGTGCTGGGTGTAGCCTCATTTTTGCATGAGTTGAGCAGGGCAAGAGAGCCACATATCAGACCAAACAGAACGATGAGAACCTTTACTTTCATGTATAGATATTACGTTATAAATGTAGAAATAATAATATTGATGCTTTCCACATGCTAACAACTTTATACGCCTCGTGGGACATATTGTTATCCTACCAAACGCAAAGCTCATGGAATATTGCCCGACAGAAGTTAAAATCCTGTCAGAGAAGCAAATCAGTCGGTAGAAATGTAAAGCTGCAATGCTTTATCCGGAGAAAAGAAGTCAGGTGGTTTTGAAGAACAATCAGCACAATGCCACGTATATATGAGCTTAACGGGCTTTTATGCAGGGATTCCTGCAAATAATTCTCTAAATTTGCGACATCGTGACGAAACGACTTAGATTTTCTCCTTTAAGGTTCTCNNTGTGACAAAACGGTTTAAATTTTCTCCTTTACGGTTCTCACTGGTACTGGCATTGATAGGGTTATTTCTCTACTCTGCTTCAGTGCAGGAGATACACTATCTGTTTGTCCATCATGATGCGGAGTATGATCACCAATGTGATAACCACATCCATCAGAAATCTTCGCATTCAGATTGCAGTATCTGTAAATTGGTTTTAAGCTCCTTCGTTAGCTCTTTTGAACAGTTTGAGAGGCCCACTGCCGAGTTTGCGATAGATCAAAATATATATGACCTCCATGAGGCCCTTTTCTCACGCAGTTTTTCTGCTGTTTCCCTGCGGGGACCGCCAGCATTGGCCTGACCGTTTTGTACCCTTGTCTGCTGCCGGCAGTANNAAGAGATCATGAAATTTTCAATTGCAGAGATATGCATGTCAGCATATGCTAATGCTTTTTGAAAGTTGCAATAAATTTTAAAACGACCATGCAAAAAATAATTTTTTTACTAGTATCAATTTTATCAGGCCTCTGTCTGGATGCGCAGTCACTGAGCGGCAATATAACCGACTCAGTAAGCCATCAGCCGATAGAGGATGCTGCGGTATACTTTCCTCAGCTCAAAACCGGTGCCCGTGCAGATCTGCAGGGACATTATCATATAGACATTCCTAAAGGTACCTATCAGGTAGAGGTAGAGATGCTGGGCTATCCTACAGTCACAAAGACAGTCAGGGTCGATAGCGATGCTCACTTTAATTTTATGATGAGCGTGGCTGCTACTACATCAAAAGAAGTTGTCATCACTGCTTTAGGTAATGCTACCACTACCCGCCGCGCACCTGTACCTGTGACAGTAGTTCCCCATGAAATGCTTATCCAGCAGTCCTCGACCAATGTGATAGATGCAATAGCATTGCAGCCGGGTATCAGTGAGATCAGCGAGGGGCCTGGTATCTCCAAGCCCGTAATAAACGGGTTAGGGTATAACCGTGTATTAACGCTTTTTGACGGAGAAAGGCAGGAAGATTTCCAATGGGGCGATGAACATGGTATCCTGATCGATCCCTATGCAGTATATGATGCTGAGATCATCAGAGGCCCCGCTTCTCTACAATACGGCGCCAATGCTGTAGGAGGTGTGATAAGCTTCAAATCAGAACCAATGGCAGAAAACGGCACCATACGTGGCAGCTTCCAATCAGAGTATCAGACCAATAATGGCCTGATCGGAAATTCGGTAAATATCGGCGGCAATCATAATGGTTTCGTATGGGATATCAGGGGTAGCTATGAAGAGGCCCATTGCTATTCGGACCCTAAGGATGGATATGTATGGGGGACGGCCTACAATCAGGGCAATGTCAGGGCATCTATCGGCTGGTATAGAGATTGGGGCTACAGCCGCATATCGGTGAGCGCACTTCACCGTCAGATCGGCGTGCCCGATGGTGAGCGCGACAGTGCCACCGGACGATTTGTGTTTGATGTGCCCCTCAATGCTCAGTATAATGCAAACGGGCAATATATACCCGGCACCGGGCAGATATTTCCAACCAGATCCAATTTTTTGTCTTACAGTGTTGATATATCAGGCTACCAGATATTAAATCATAATACGGCATGGTGGCAAACCAGTGTCAATGCCGGACGGGGAAAGATCGGGATCGATATCGGTTTTTCGGAGAGTGTGCGCCATGAGATAGACAGTGGCACAGTACCCGAAGAGAATATGACGGTGTATGATATTCCCTATTCCCTCAAATACCAGCTGGAGGACGCTCAGACAGGCCTGAAACTTACTACCGGCATCAATGGTATGTATGAGTTTATGAAAAATGGTGCAGAGCCACCCTCGCCCTATGTGGGTGACTTTGAGATACCCGACTATCATCTTTTTGATCTGGGCGCTTATGCCATTTTGCAAAAAGATTTTAAAAACCTGACCCTGAGCGGGGGAGTGCGCTATGACTTCAGAAGTATAGTCGGGCAGGCATTATACCTGTCCAATTATGGAACCTCCTCACAGGCAGAAGTCCCGGCGGGAACTCCCGGGGCCTATACGCAATTCCCTGCGTTTAACGAAAAATACAATGGGGTTTCGGCAAGCATAGGCGCCTCATACCAACTACCAAAAGATTGGTATATAAAACTCAACTTTGCAAAAAGCTATCGGGCACCGGCTATCAACGAATTGACCTCAAATGAACTGGACCCGGCCAATGTTTTCAAACAGGGAGATCCCAACCTCAAACCTGAGCAGGGATATGAAGGGGATTTGGGCCTGGGTTATCACGGCAAGGACGTCAGCCTCGAATTGGATGGGTATTTCAATTATATACACGACTTCATATTCCCGGCCCGTATACAGAGTAGCCTCGGAGGAGATTCCATTGAGCAAGGCGCACCTGTCTATAAATATGGGGCCACTACTGCCTGGATCACAGGGGTCTCGGCGTATTTTAACATACATCCCCGTGTAGCAAAATGGATCGAAATAGACAACGGGTTCAGTTATACCTATTCTTTTTTGCCCGGGCAAACAGATTCTACCCAGCATGTGCCATTCACCCCTGCTCCGCGGTTGACTTCAGAAGTTAAATTTAAACTACCCACCGGGCATACCTTCCTCAGCCAGCTATATGTCAAATTTGGGTTGGCCCATTACTGGTCACAGAGTGTCATATACAGCGCTCTATACAATGAATTGCCTTCCGAAGCGTATACTTTGTATAATATAGGTATAGGGACTAATTTCATTGACCCCAAGACCAAACGCGTATACTGCACCCTGGTCATCAACTGTACGAATCTCTTCAATATTGCTTATGTGGATCACATGTCCCGTACGCAATATTTCGTAGGGTATAATCCTACCGCTCCGGGTAATCCATCCGCCTTTGGCCCGGCGGCGGGCGTTGTCACCCAGACAAGTCAGGGGATCTACAATATGGGGAGGAATGTAGGCTTTAAGCTCATTTTCCCTTTTGGCGGCGGTGTTGGTAGAAACAGAGCGCCGGATGCAGGTGTAAACCTTCCTGATTGATCACATTATTATCAAAGCGGCAGGGATATAAAAACAACCCTGCTGCTTTTAATCGATTAATATAGATTCAGCTATTTGGGTTTTTGTAAATATTTGCTATATTTGTATTTAATAAC
>PLSN01000168.1:0-502 GCA_003165135.1 Bacteroidota bacterium | reverse complement strand
TTATTTACTTTTATCCTTCTCAATCTTATCCATTCTGTAGTAGATGGTACATTATTGAGATCACTCTCTTTGGATATATACAGTATAGGGATTATCGGAGGGCATGAGATCATTCGCCAGCCTTTGCTTTATTTTTTCTATTTCACAGCCACGGCCCCTTTCACAAGGCCATTATGGCAAAAAACATTGANNGATACTGGGTATCGGCATAGGGAGTAGGTTGACAATACACCTCAGATATCTGCCCGATCATGAGATCGCTTTTTGCACATATGCATTCTTTGGCGGTGACATATTTCACCATTGCATGGATTATATCAGGCACAGAAACGGTATCGGAACAAATAACACTTCATCATATCATTGAAAAAGACAAACTGAATGTTATTTTTATCTAATGAAATCTGTCATACTAATTCGGCATGTCAAATCTGACTGGAGCAACCTTTTGAATGACTTTGATCGTCCTATAAGGGAAGACAAGAAAGAAGATGCTCTGCAG
>PLSN01000386.1 GCA_003165135.1 Bacteroidota bacterium | reverse complement strand
AAACTTACCGCGATTACTCTATAAGGTAAAATGTATATTTTCACTTTTTATTATCTACTGTGCAAATTATTAGAAATGTTTATAGAACCGGGCAGGAATAAAGACGGTAAAGGATGGATAGAAGTGATCTGTGGATCAATGTTTTCGGGCAAAACCGAGGAGCTGATCCGCCGGATGAAGCGCGCCCAGATAGCAAACCAGTCTGTGGAAATATTCAAACCGTCCATCGACATCAGATATGATGAGCAAATGGTAGTCTCTCACGACGCCAACTCGATCCGCTCCACTCCTGTGACCCACTCAGAGAATATACTGCTCATGGCGACCAATGTGAGTGTGGTGGGCATAGATGAGGCGCAGTTTCTGGATATGGAGCTGCCCAATGTATGCGAAAAGCTCGCCCAAACCGGCACCCGTGTGATCGTAGCAGGCCTGGATATGGACTTTGAAGGGAAACCATTCGGGCCGATGCCTCAGCTGCTGAGCATAGCCGATTATATCACCAAGGTACTCGCTATCTGCGTCCAATGTGGCGATATAGCCCACTTCTCCTATCGCAAAAGCGCAGAAACCACTAAGATATTACTGGGTGAAAAAGAAAGCTACGAGCCGAGATGCAGGAGTTGCTTTTATAAGAAAGATTAGTTGTACAGTTCTCTTATAGCTTCAGATACCAAACTAAGTAATGTTGTGAAATTGCTTTTATTGAAAGTATAAAGGCAACATGTCTCACTATCGCTGTCTTCTTTGATCATGTCAGCATAGTTCTTAAATCGCTTAGACAGGCACTCCTGAATATATGCCGTCCAGCCATGACCATCTGACTCAAATCCTTTCGCTTCAAGCCTTTCATTGAGGTCTTCAAAATCAAAAGCCGGAGAAAACTCAATAGACCATGTGAGCGTATCATGGCCCTTGAATTCGGTTACAACTACACTGATCGAAAACGGCGGCACTTCAATGTCCCACATGGAGTCTTGCTCCAATAGACCTTCGATATTATCCGGGATCATGATAGCCTCCAGATGTAGGTCTTTATAATTCATCGATATTGGATTAGGAGTAAATAAGGCTGTTTCATTTTAAAATTATCAACCCTGCCTTTGCCATAGGAAGGTATACAGATCCCTCCACTTGCATTATATTTCATTAGCACATTAGCATATTGGAAAATTGCCACATTATTTCAGACTTTTCTTCATGATCTCATCAGAGAACTTATTAAAATTGCTCAGTGTCTCTGAGATATATTTGCGTTTCTCAGCGTCCAGATTGAGATCTTCTATGGGATTGATATTATTGCCGAGATATTGGAAGGTTGGCTCAGGACCACCATCAGACACCGGAGCCTGCATCCATTGGCCATTGCGAAGCACAAAGCGATCATCTCCGTTGATGAAGCAGAACTGATTGTATTTATATTTCTCCATCGTCCTGCCGTCGTTATTGTACCAATAGCTTTGCAGAAGTGGCAGAGAATATGGTGTTTCTTCAAAGAGATTAGCTGTTTGCTTTTCGAAGCCCGCTGCTTCGAGAATAGACTGATGTATGAGGCGTGAACTAACCTTATGGGACTTGGTTTCCGCTGCAGGATGATCATGACCAAACCACATCACAGGGACTCTGTTGCCCGCATCGGTCACATTGTTGAAATGATACTGCCAGCCCTGGTCACCGAAGTTATCTCCATGATCAGAACAGAAAATCACAAGGTTGTTTTCATCTTTATGAAGCTCTTCGACAAAGGCATCGAGGTCATTTTTTATCAATAGCCATGCCCTGCGCTGACGCTCTTTGAACAGTGCCAGCATATCATCCTTTATCGTCTGCTCTCCTGTTCTCATAAAGGTCTGCGAGAGCAAATGATAGAAAGTATGCCACTCGCGCACCTTATTGCGTAGCGAGGTACTCAGCAGTTCAAATGTATCATTGACATGATAGGGATAGTGAGTCTCCATCATGTTTAGGAAAAAGAAAGTCGGCTGTCCCTTGTCATTATTGGCTTTCATTTGCTCACGAGTCTTATCAAAAAGGTCCGTGCAGGTCTTTTGGGCCCAGATGAGGCCCTGTGACAGATCTTCAGACAGTTTGCTGAATATCTCATCATCAGGTTTGAGTACCATCCTTCGGATACGCGGTCTGTTCATCATAAGAACGAACCTGAGTAACATAGGATGGCGCGATTCTACATACTGCCAGATCTTATATATCTCATCAAAGTCTTTCGACAGGTTAAACACCTCCGTGGTCGTGCTGTTTGCGGTGACCATGATCGGTTTGTAGCCTTTGGTTTTGAGCTTGGATGCCAGCGATGGGATCTGGTCCTGAAACCATCTGGTCTGCGACGAGGCGCCATGCTCATGTGGCATCAGGCCCGAGAATAAACTCGCAGTACCGGGCAGCGTCCAGCATGCTGCTGAGCGTGCGTTGGTAAACTGAACCCCGTGCTTCTGCATGTAAGGGACTCCGAGGTCTTCACCCCTGTATACTGCGTCAAAACGGAGACTGTCCGCTACTATGAGAATAATGTTTTTTGGTTGGGATGCCATGTACTTAGAAGCGCGAATGTAGGATAATCAGGATAAACGAGGGATAATTTAGCTGAATAATAAGAATAAACTACTGAAAGCCTCAATCAACTCGGTTAATTTCAGTGATTCTTATCTCTCGATCGAAATGAATATTTTTGCTCATCAATATGAAACAGAAGATAGTCATACTAACCGGTGCAGGCATTAGCGCAGAGAGCAACCTCACCCCAACCCCTCTCCCAAGGAGAGGGGCTAACAGCCAATACAAATGAAACAAAAGATAGTCATACTCACAGGAGCAGGTATCAGCGCTGAGAGCGGGATACAGACCTTTCGCGGTGCGGGGGGACTCTGGGAAGGCCATCGCATAGAAGATGTAGCCTCACCTGATGGATGGCGGCGTGATAAGGAGCTAGTGCTCAATTTCTATAATCTACGACGCGCACAGCTGCTGACCGTGAAGCCTAATACAGCTCATGAGGCACTGGTAGATCTCGAAAAGAACTACGATGTGACTGTCATCACCCAAAATGTCGACGACCTGCATGAGCGGGCAGGCTCATCAAATATCCTCCACCTGCATGGCGAATTGCTGAAAGTACGCAGTTCTCTCGATGAATCACTGGTCTATGAATGGAGGAAAGATCTCGTGACAGGCGATAAATGTGAACGAGGCTCACAACTCCGGCCGCATATAGTCTGGTTTGGCGAGACGGTACCAATGATAGAACCGGCGCAGCGGATCAGTGCCGAGGCTGATATCTTTATAGTTATCGGTACATCACTCGTGGTATATCCTGCTGCAGGACTACTACATTTCGCACCTGACCATAGCCGGAAGTTCCTTATCGATCCGCATGCGGATGAACTGTCTGCTTCTGTCCCTAACCTTCGTATTATCAGAGCCTCAGCAACAAAGGGTGTACCAGAGTTGGTAAAGATGTTGATGGATGCATGAAAATTTAATTCTATCCTTTTATATTTACACAAAAAAAAAGAAAATGAAACACCTATACTACGTATCATCCATACTATTCCTACTTATATCTCAATCGGCATTCAGTCAGGGCGGGAGCATGAGAATGCAGATAACGCAACCTACCGATTCTATATCAAATGATGGTTCTCTGCAAATATCCCTACCCGGTATATCCAGGTATGCCCATATTGCAGTTTATCAATGGAATATCTCGCATCCTTCCACTTTGATTGACACGGGATATAATATATCCCATCTGGGTTGGGGGACTTATCTGGTAATTGGTAATTTTTATGGTCCTCCGATATTGACTGATAGCGGCTATGATAATAGCCCTCAGTCATATATGAATTATGATGATCTCTTCGGCGCATTTGTGATCGGCAATTCAAATATATCTACCTTTCAGGGTGATACGATCACACGGCCATACCTGAGCGATAGCAATTATGTGATCCAGGCACTGAGTATCAGCGATCCGGCTCAATCACAGTGCAATGGTTCAGTAGTTTGCGATGGGCGTGTTTTATGGATGGGGCCTTTCGTAGAGATCATTGGCAATTCAGGTACTGCATATTATACAAACGATAGTTTCCCCCTCAATGCTCTTAGGGATACTTTTGACGGATTGTGCGAGGGCAGATATATTGTGTCACTATCAAATCTGGCCGGAGGTATAGGTTATACTTTTTTTACCGGAAGCGAGGCTAATGCGTTCCCTCCGGTGGGTGCATCGGCTGTACCGACCCCTGTATCAACTCAGGGTGCTTGTGATGGAACGGTGACATTGTCTGCACTTCACGGCATACCGCCATATACCTGGTTTCTTGACTCAGTGCCCCAGTCATCAAATGTATTCACAGGTGTATGCGAAGGTTTGCATTCTTATTTTGTTACAGATTCTGTGGGTATATCAAGCCCTTCGCAGGACGTGGTAGTGGGTGAATTGCCGCATTATTATGTCATCAATCCAGATACTTTTTCCGGTCCCGTCATTGATACTGTTTACATGTATACACAAGACTGTAATTTCAATTACAACGTACAGATAGATTCTGCTCATCTTGATACGATCATTAATACATCAGGGAGCAATGAATACATATTGGAGTACGATATCTGGCAGCAGGGCCAACACATATACGTGACAGACACCGTATTCATCGATAGCGTTGGTGTAAACCAAGTGGACCTTGCTTTATATTGCGATACATTGCACAGGTCAATTCAGGGTACCCTTTTTCTGGTCGACTATATCAATACAGCTACAAACACAACAACTGGTATCAATCCCTTAGCAGCCAACGCNNTATCCGATCGGAGATGCAGGGTTTGTGACAGTCCAAATACCTCAAAATATCACATGCAATTTAAACATCACTGATATATTGGGCAGAAATATAAGTGTGCCAATGTCAAACTCTACCGGCAAAGCCATTCTGGATATGCGAGAAGTGCCAGCCGGTGTATATACTGTCACGGCATCTGGTATGGGAAATAAAACCACCAGACAGCTGGTCAAATATTAGGCTGACTCTCTGATTCGGTGGGGTATTGACATCATTAGCATAACCCTCAAAGGGTTCTAAACCCTTTGAGGGTTGTTTGTGCTATTCGTTGACCGTTGACTGTCGTCCGTTGACTTTCACATATAGTTTTTCAAATTATTCCTACTTTCGCTACATGAGTAAAATAAATACAGTCCTGACTGAGATGCTGGGTATGGACTACCCTATCATCATGGCGCCGATGTTTC
>PLSN01000033.1 GCA_003165135.1 Bacteroidota bacterium | reverse complement strand
ACTCCCTGGTCATTCCATTTACTATATATCAGACCTTCTCTGCTCAGGGAAACACTGTCACTATTGTCAAACTCCAACTCAATACCATAGACAGTCTGCCATGCGGCCTCTGCTGGTCATCAAGTAAATCGTCGAATGCTAATAATGCTACAAATGAATTCGATGCCAATGAATCCGGTTGTATCAAAATAGCTGGACTGACCAATGATGCGCCAGGTTCATATCTGCTAAACCTAACACTAAACGTTGCTACTACAGCCTCTACTACTCCCGGTGATACTACCTTTGCCTTTACCGGTATTAATTCTCAGGCAGGAAATATAGCGATATGGATCAAGGTGGCAGCCTCTGGTGCGCAATGTCCTGATACAGTCGATCAAACGCTGCTTCGTCATCCTAGTACTTCATGTACCCAAAGTCCATGCGTTGGAGTAGGAATACATGAAGTTGTTAAAACACTCAGCAATCTCAGCATCCAGCCTAACCCTCTGACCAATGAGGCTAAAGTCTCATTCTCATCAGAAGGAGCAGGCAATCAGCAGATCAGGATCACTGATGCAGTAGGCAGGGAAGTATACAGCAATAACATCATAGTGAAACAAGGTACAAATGAAACCACGATCAAGAGAAACAACCTGTCAGCAGGTATTTACATTCTCTCTATTGGAAACAGTCAAGGTACTGCAACCAGCAAATTTGTCATTGAAGATTAATTTTTCATTTTTCGATAGAAAAGTCCTGCCTTTGGGCGGGACTTTTTTGTTTTTAAAACAATCGGTGCTAACTTAGTGTTTCATTAAAATACAATTATCATGAAATCAATAGATCAATGGTTGAGTGAATATGGTGAAAGCCATCAGAACCCTACCAATAAAATGGTTCATTTCGTTTGTGTGCCTGTGATCTTTTTTACGGTGGTTGGCCTGCTTTATTGCATTAAGCTACCTTTTAACTTTGCCGAAGGCTATCCTGTCACTGTGGCGCACATAGTTACACTGATGGTGGCTATTTATTATTGTTTTCTATCCATACCTCTGGCCATTGGCATGACCCTGTATGCTATTCTTTGTTTACTTCTATGTCATGTTATCCAGCAAGCCACCGGTGGCAATCTGCTTTGGGTATCGATAGGCCTGTTTGTTTTGGCATGGATCGCACAGTTTTGGGGTCATAAAGTAGAAGGCAGAAAGCCNNCATGATAGGGCCGGCCTGGATCATGAGTTTTCTATTCAAGAAAATAGGATTGTCAGTATAAACTAAAAAAGTAAATATTAATGACCAGAAACAAAGCCCTCATTGCCTCTTTCATTTCCGCTATTCTATTGGTAAATATGGGATTCAGGACTGCTCCGGCGCCCAGCCAGACACGACAGATCATCGACAATATGGTGGCCGCTATCGCTAAACATCAGGGTGTCACATTCATCATGGATGCTACAGAGCGCATAGTCGGCAAGCCTAATGAGAATAATCAGATCGAAATGTTTGCGAAAGTAAATGTCAATCCCCTGAAGATATACGGCAAAGTACTGAAAGATCCGAACAAAGGCACTCAGCTGCTATATGTGACAGGCAAGCATGACAATAAGATCAGGGTCAAGTCCGGCTGGTTACCTGCATTGAGCTTGCTGCCTACCAGCGGGCTACTGACCAAGAACCAGCATCATACACTACTTACATCAGGCTTTATCATAGTAAACAAGATCGTAGCTGATGGTATCAAGCGTGCTGACACAAGAAATGCGTTTGAAACAGTATTCAAATACGTAGGTGACGTAGTATACAAAAACCGTAATTGCTATAAAGTAGTCATTGATGATCCCACTTATGCCTATACTACGGCTGTAGGCCAAAAGGGTGAGACAGTAATCGCACTGGCCAGAAGGCTACTAGTATCTGAGTACCATATCATGGACCTGAATCCATCATCAAGATCACTGGATGATGATGTATCAGGCAAAACCATCAGGGTCCCCAGTTCATATGCCAAAAAGACAATACTCTACATAGACAAGGAAACAAACTTCCCTCTATATCAGGAAATGAGTGATGAGAGAGGTATCTATGAAAAATATGAATATTCCAATCTCGTGGTCAATCCGGCTTTTAACGATAAAGATTTTTCGGAAGATATCTTTTGAGAATAAATGTCTGAACGATACACAAAACAATAGTCCTGTAAAAACGCAAATGTCATGATATGACGGCCAGATCACTTTCACTATTAATTTGGTCCTGGATATTCATTATACCACTCACTTTCAATTTTTGGGGCCTCGACCCTGCACTCTATTCCAAATTTCTATTCTTAGATATTTCTTTGGTCCTTACTACGGCTCTTCTGTACCTGAAAAGTAACAGCCACTATGCTATCAGCCGTTCGGCCTTTTGGTTCATGCTCCTTTATGCATTGTATATTTTATTATCAGTCATCAGTTTGAATTACTATGCGATCAATAAAGCTGACGGATGGTTTGCATGGCTTCATTTATTTATCCTACCCGCTTTTGTTGCACTGCTTTTGCTGACAGATCAGTTTGTCAAAATTCACCGCAGTCAGGTATCAACAGTTATTTCCTCATTAGCCGGAGTCAGTATCGTGATAGGCCTGACACAATATCTGATCCTTATCCACGATACAGGCTGGTATCTGGCAGCATCGGATGTCATGCGCTCTACGTATGCCCATAAAAATATTTTCTCCGAGGTCATGTTCTTGACCCTACCATTTTCTGTATTTGCCGGATTTTATGATAGCAAAAAACGATGGCTTAATAAAGTCATAAGTTTTGCTACCCTTGCTATCATAGCCATGCTGCTCTCTCGGGCTGTGTGGCTGGGACTGCTGGCAGCATGTTTTGCCACAGCCTTTATATATTTTATCGCTTATGGCAGGACACGGATATTATGGATCGGTATCATTTCCATCTTTCTGGGCCTGGCATTTTGCTATTTCTTTTATCACTGGTTTTTGCAGCATACCAATACCGGAGACTATCTCCGGTATTTCTATCAGAAACGGGACACAATAAATGAGCGCAAACACCTCTGGGCAGCTACATGGCAGATCATTAAGCAGCATCCCCTCATAGGTAGTGGAATGGGTAGCTGGAAAATACTGAATATGCAGTATGGGGTCATAGGCTTGCGAAACTATACTACTTTTTTCCAACAGCCTCACAATGACTACCTGTGGGTGCTGAGTGAGCAAGGTATTCTGGCACTGATAGCTGCAGGTTCAGCTTGGATCCTCATCCTATATAAACTTATAAAGCAGATAATCGCTTCTCCCGGTGACAAATTCNNTACTGCCTATTATTTGCCCTAGTAGGATATGGAGTATATGCCGGCATGGCATTCCCCAAAGAACGTGCGGAACATGCCATTATACTGTGCTTCATTGTATTCTTCATATTATCATTAGACACTGACAGGTCAATTTCTTTTCCCAGATATTTATTATTGCCTCTTGGTCTGATACTGGCTATCGGGGCATGGTGGTCGGGCAATAAAATGACTGGCGAGATACATTTACGACATTATTTTGAAGCAAGAAGCATAAATGACATATCCGGACAGCGAAAAGAGTTAAGTGCAATATCCCCGACATACTACTCGGTAGATGAGACAGCCACACCGATAGCCTGGTACAGTGGCATGCTGGATTTTTCGCAAGGCAATGCTGCTGAAGCACTAATTGAGTTTGAGAAGGCGGTCAGAGCTAACCCTTATCATGTCTATTCGCTATGTAATGTGGGCACCTGCCTGAACATGAACGGAGACAAAACCGGGGCGGAGAATTATTTCAGGTCTGCGTTAGAGTATTCGCCGGGTTTCCCTGATGCCGCACTCAATCTCTGTGCCATCAAGTTTAACGAAGGTAAAATAGACTCTGCAGCCATGTATCTGGGCATGGTCAAGGATAGTCTTTCAAACAGCCGTTATGTCAAGTCACTTAATGTGCTGACACAAGCAGTCTCAAGGCCTTTAATAGATAGCCTGAAAGGTGAGGAAATGGACAAATTGCGGGAAAAAGTCATCAGTTTGTCAAAAAAGAATGATTGGCAGGCAGAAATTTTCAAAAAAGCTTATATTTACCACCGAAAAATAGAAATTCAGGTACTGAAAGATATGATCTGGTCAATCCGATCTGACGATCACGATACGATCAGTGCTGATAAATATGAAAACCAATTAATCAAAATTCAACCATGAAAAAATTACACCTAAGTATTCTTTCCCTGATCTTCACCACTGCTATTAGTTCTCAGAGCATTACCTCATTGAACCCTAACTCAGGTACCCAAGGCACCACAGCGCTATCAATCCAAATATCCGGTAGCAATACAAATTTCAATTCAGGCACCTCAACATATGTTTATTTTTATCAGGGTAGCTCTACCATAGTAATGACTGGGTACAACTCATCTGTGAACAATGCTACTTCAATAAATACTTTGCTGGATATTCCCTTTAGTGTCAGTCCAGGCGTTTACGGAACGCTTTTATACAATGGTTCAAATGTCTTTGATTTACCGTCTTCATTCACAGTTCTGCCGGGCCAGCAACCACAAATTACTATCGTAGATACAGACTATGCAATAAGTGGAACTACGTTGGATGTCGCGATAAGCGGTCTAAACACTCACTTTCAATCAGGATCAAATACAGTATGGTTCTCACAGGGGTCAAATACTATAATACCTAATTCAGTTAACATCACAAATGACCTGCAGTTATCGGCTAATTTCACTTTACTACAGCAATACCCGCTTGGCTACTATAATGTAAACGTTTATGATAATCTTGACAATTTGGTTACCAAAATAAATGGATTTTATATTTCGGATACGACTACAGGAATAACAATTACCAATACAGGTAAGATCAAAGTATACCCTAATCCGGTAAGCGGGAAAATGTATATAGAATCTACCGGTCAGAATATCGCTGATATATCGCTGACTTCACTCAACGGTCAGGTAGT
>PLSN01000024.1 GCA_003165135.1 Bacteroidota bacterium | reverse complement strand
GAACTAAGTTCCGCGCCAGTATGGGGTAGCTTTGACAACTTTTTGAAAGTTGTCAAAGCTCAGAGACTTGAATTATATAATAAATCATCTCTATCTTCGTTTGAGTATTTTATTTAAAACCTTACCCATGAATAAGAGAACCATTTACACTCATCTGATCATTGCGATCGCAGCTATTGTATTTTTCTCGGGCTGCAAAAAGAATAATCCTACCATTGTCGGCAACTGGAAATTTTCAAACTATACGGCAAGTACTCAAGTTTATTACCCTTCCTATGGAGATAGTGCTAATGGAACGTATTCATATAACGCGAAGTCTCAATCTATAAACTATATTCTTTACCATAGTAAAGACCTACCTCATTTAGATACACAGATGATTACAACTCTGAAATACTCCAACTGGGATATTAGGAGTGATGGAACATATTCAATAGATGAGGATGCTTACAACGATGCTGTTACGACCTCTGGTATATGGGAGTATATGAGTAATACATCATCGAATAATGCTGTAACATTTCAAGGTGGAGGTTCAATGTTTTTTCAAATATTTTATACGCAAAATACATTTGTTATTCAATCCGTAACGGATAAACAACTAGTATTGACGTATAGTAATAGTTCTATTTCAGATAGCACTGGCGCGTTTGGCAACAGTAGCGAAACTATTACGTTTACGAAATGATTTGGGTCATGGCTTTATTAATTTGTACTTTAACGTTTCCCGATGAATAAGAATATTTTCTTCAGTTTGATATTTACAATCCTTGGTATTTTATTGTTTACAAGTTGTAAAAAGAGCAATTCCACGATAGTTGGCAACTGGAAGTTTATAAATTTTACTGCAAGCAATCAGAACTATTCCACTCCCAACGATGATAGCATCAGTGACACTTATTTTTATAATTACCAGACTCAATCTGTTTTTCAGATTCGATATAGTAGTACTAATCTTCCTCATCAGGATACACAGATAATCAGCCTCAAATTCTCAAACTGGAGTATTCTCAATAACGGAACATATTCAATAGATGAAGATGCATATAATGATCCTGTCACAAAATCTGGTACTTGGGAGTACTTGAGTAATAACACCCTAGATAATGCAGTTACATTCCGAGGTGGGGGGTCTATTTTTTTTCAGCAATTTTTTCCAACCAATACATTCATTATTCAATCTGTCACCGACAATAAACTCATATTGACATATAGCAGCAGTTCTACCTCTGATAGTACCGGAGCATATAATAACAATAGTGTTACTATCACTTTTACTAAATGATTTTTCGGTTTTTGTTGGCAGGGTAGCTTTGACAACTTTTTGAAAGTTGTCAAAGCTCAGAGACTCCATTTTGCCCGTGGTTGGCGTCCTCGCCAAACCTTGATGGCTAATCAATTCTCCATTCTCAATTATTTCATCGCACTTTCTACTCTCGACAGCGATTGATACAACTGCTCAAAAGAATCGATCACAAAGTATGTATCCTGAATGATGTCATTGCGATAGGGAGTGGCTAGTATCGCATCTATATCAAAGTCGCGTATCTCGCAGTCGTCACCCATACAGTGCAGTGTCTCGCCAGCTGAGGAGATGATGCCCGCGCCGTATATCTTGAGTTCACCGGCCTCGCGTATCAGTCCAAACTCTATCGTAAACCAATAGAACCGCCCTATCAGTTCGAGCCTGGCCGCGTCATCGCGATATACAGATGCTATCCTGCCCAGCCCCTCGAGGAACCTGCAATAAGCCGGATCGCTGATGAGCGGTATATGCGCGAACACATCATGAAACATATCCGGCTCCTCGATGTAGTCGAGTTGCGCCATGGTGCGCAGCCAGCAGGTCGCCGTGAACCGACGCTCCGACAGATAGCCGAAGAACTCCGGCGCTGCGCTGATATTGGGCACGACGTGAATGCCCCAGCCGGTGAGTGGCGAGAGTATGGTATCTACGATGCTAAAGTCAGGTATCCTGTCTGCACTGAAACCCACCGTGTCGAGTGCGCCGAGATAGGCACTGCATGCATGGGCATTGAGTTGAGGCATCTGGCGCTCATAGAGTGTACGCCATACGCTAAAGTCCTCTGCCGTGTAGTCGCTGTAGATCTGCTGTGTAGGTCTCATGTTGTGTCGTTTTAGTTTTTTAAAATAAAAAAGCCGCTCTATGCAGAACGGCTTCGTATTGATGTCTTATGATGTCTCACATATATCATTACCTATACCGCTCCTGTGCAGGAGTATAATAGTAATAATAATATATGCGATTTGATTTCATATTATGAATATAAGAAGTAAAATGCAAAGATGCAAATGTTGTGTTTATAGTTGTTCGTTAGCACTAATTGAAAACAACCCCAAGCCTGCCGTCATTACGAACAATTTTTCCCGTGAAAAGTAAACATGATAAAATTGTGTAGTAATCTGTATCTATAGATTAGCACTACTCTCTCAAATACTTCTGAGCTGCCTGATCTTTCGTTACAGATTGCTACTAAATTCCATCGCTGATGTTTTTTATTAAGTAGAAATTTATCGCAATGACGTCGTGTTTGAGTGGGTTTTACAGATTTGACAACTTTCTAAAAGTTGTCAAATCTTATAATCTCATTGAACGTTGTTCGCCGCGAGGTGGGCAGCGTTTTTTTTATTCAGTTTCAGGGTAAAGTGGTTAATAAATATGATGGATAAACATAGGTATTGAATGTATGGTAGAGCCTCATATGTGTTTATGTTTTGCTAAATATGCTTGCTTTATTAAATTAAGTATGATGGATAAAATGCTTAAAGAGTACTTTTTTTGTTGCATGACTATTCACTTCTTTGTATCGTCTAAAGAATATCAAAATGCAAATAAGTACTTTTAAAAATTCAAACATCATGAAAACAATAAGACAACTAATGACCGCCCTGCTGCTGCTGATCAGTATAGAGGGCTTTGGGCAATCCGCCGGGCCGGCGCAGACCATCTGCATCAGCAATACAGTCATTACTGCTGCCACAGGCTCAGGCACCTGGGTGCCTCTGAGTAGCAATGTACATGAGGTTTATTTTGACAACCTCAACTATTCCCTAGCCGCTGATACAATCTCCGGATTCAGCGTGGCAGGGCGATATGGGTTCCTATGGAATAACGATACACTATGGGTCACAGTGGTCAACTGCGATACGGCCGCAGGCACTCAGACCATCTGTGAGTCTAATTCCGATACGGTATCGATGCATGCTACAGGCACCGGCACATGGTCTGCACTGCCCGGCAATCCGAATGTATGGGGAGCTGTCGTTATACAGCAACCTTCTATACCTACCACTACTATCACCGGTGCCTGGTTTGCGGGGAGCTATGGATTTGTGTGGAATACCGGTACCGCGCATGATACATTCTATGTGTTAGTGGATTCCAGTATCTATCTGAGCAGTGTACAGGTAAATCAGGGTACAGTATGCCAGTATGGGGCTGATACTTTCAGCGTCGATGCATATAGTAACAATACTATGAACTATCAATGGTATTGGGATGGTCAGCCGAGAGGTACCAACTCATCTAAATTTATATTTAACTACCTCAATCCCGGTGACAGTGTGTGGGTAGTAGCGAGCAATACTATTGGCTGCGTGAACGGGCACCTGCATGCAGATACTATCCCGGCATCTTTTACCGTGTCTACAAATTGCGGCTCCGCAGGCCCTGACCAGACCATATGCGAATATTCAATAGCTACTATGGCTGCTACCGGTACGGGCAGATGGTCGCCGCTGCTCAATAATCCCACCCCTATTGGCTTTAACTACAATGAATTTATCCCAAATAATCAGGTCGGGCCATTCAACGCAACGGGCGTATATGGCTTCGTCTGGTATCTCTATCCTATCGGTGTGTCTGATACTGTCTATATCACAGTAGATACAGCGCCGGTCCCATCAGGTTTGCTCACAGCCGGTACCTGTGTGGGTAGCGATACCCTGATACTCGCAGGTACCGCAGGCGCAGACACCATACACTGGATGCTGGGCGGAAACATAGTACACATATCTGCGGCCTCAGATTCAGTCTATATCCCAACGCAGCCGGGCCTTTATACTGAATATACTTCAAACAATACCGGCTGCTCTACTCAGGGAAGCAATACCGTACCGGTCAGTATTTGTAATTGCAATTTGCATGATTCGATCGGCACCTCGCCGGCGCTGTGCAGTGCCATACAATACACAGCCTACCTGACAGGGGCTGTCAGGCCCCAGTACGAATGGGGAGGTTATACATGGTATGGAGGCATAAACGTATATGGCAATCCGGTCGAGTTTTATCCCGTAAGCTGGGACCAGAGCTATACTGTATGGGTCAATGTGACAGATTCGGCCACAGGATGTGTACTCAGGACTTCCATTGTCATGCCTGCTTTCTTTTATGACTCTGTGAGCTATCAGAACCTTGGGGGAAATAACTACCTGCTTACAGGGTTTCCTTCATCTCCTTCAGATTCTGTAGAATGGACCATAGACGGGCAGAATTATTTCAGGTACGGAGTGGACACCTTGATCGTATCAGTGCCTGTCTCGGGTGCCAACATTCACTTCTATGACCTCAACTGCGGCGGGGGTGACTCGACGATATCTATACCACCTATCGCCTGCAGCGCAGGCCCTGACCAGACGCTCTGCCAGTTTGTAGACTCTGTGTGGATGGCAGCTACAGGCACGGGGACCTGGACTGCTTTGTCATCCAACCCTCAAATAGTCCATATCACCACGCCATCATCGGCCACTACACCTATCAGTGGCAGTTGGAGCACGGGTGTATATGGATTCGTATGGACATCGACCTGCGGTAATGATACGATGACAGTCACTATAGATTCTTCAGCGGGAAGTTTCGTTACATACGCATCGCAGCCCTCAGTATGTGTAGGTCATGGCGATACATTTTCTGTTTTCATTCCCATCTTATCGGACACGATACACTGGTATAATAATGGGGTAGCTGTGGGGACCAATTCACCGACATACATAGTGCCGTCTGTGACAGCCGGTGAGAGCATTTGGGCAGTGATAACAACTCC
>PLSN01000196.1 GCA_003165135.1 Bacteroidota bacterium | reverse complement strand
TGATACAGATAGAGCCTTTTTCGACGATGAGATTCTGAGTGTTGGGTTTGTATCTGAATTCAAACAGCCAGCTGCTGTTTTCTTCTTTGACTGAAATGCATTCTCCTGTCTGGTCCACATGTCCCTGCACGATATGCCCGTCAAATCGGCCATTAGCTGGCATACAGCGTTCGAGATTGACTGAATCGCCGACTTTGATTTTTCCNNAACACTCTGGTCGATCCTGAGCTGAGACGAGATAGGAGAACTGACCCATAGCTCGAGATTGCCTTTGTGGTTTTCCAGCGCGCTTACTTTGCCGAGAGATTCGATGATACCTGTAAACATTATTTGTTCCTTATCAGATGTATGAAGCCTCCGCCGTTTTTCTGAGGAAGCGGTTTACGCACGTCGCCATACAGAGTTTTTTCGTAGTAATACCCTGCGTAGAAATAGACGCCATCGTCCATGTCCTTGCCTGTCTTCTGGTCTTTGCCATCCCAGAGGATATCGGGGTTTGTGGTTTCAAATATCTTCTCGCCCCAGCGGGTAAATATTTTGAAGTCGATACTCGTGACAAAGCAGTATGGATATGGTCTGAAGAGATCATTATGACCGTCGCCATTTGGTGTGAATGTATTCGGCAATTCATAGTTAGGACAGTCGCCGATACATACCTGATTGGTCTTGTAGCTTTCATAGCCGCGGTTGCTGATGGCAGTGACTATATAGCAGCCAGCAAGGTTGACACTGTTGAGCTGGTGAGTGAAACTATAAGTACCCGCGGTGTCTGACAGCGAATCAATAATGGTAAACACGCCACCGGAGTCAGGAGCGAAGTATATGCGGTATTTCACAGTATTGTATCCGCACATACTTGATTCAGTCCAGGAAATATAGTTAGTATACTGGAGGCTGTCGCATAGGGTCGACGAACCGCAGTTATTGGTCACGGTCACTACAGGCGGGCATGGCGGTATGGTATCGATAGGTATCGCACATTTGATCTCGGAGCTGTCTACCAGCGGTGCACCTATGTATGGACTGGTATAGTGCCCGAATGCCTTGACATAGTAGCAGTAGTTTGAGTCATTGGTCAGGCCGCCATCGATGTAAAAAGCACTGGTGGCAAGACTATCGCCTGTGGTATATGTGGTAGTGATATAGTTGAACGGAGAAGTCGCGTGGTCCTGTCTGAATATCTGGAAAGAGTCTTCTAACCATGGCACATTAAATGCCCATGTCAAGCGTATCTTACTATCGGTAGGGTTTGTACTGAGATATACTGAAGAGGCTTTATCAGTCGATCCCACTGTATCACCTAAAGAATAAAAAAGTACCTGATAGGAGAATGCAGAATCCTGGGTATCAATATTTGTATCGACAAAGGTAGTGTCATTCAGCCCTGCAAATGAAGCACTGGAGGATGAATTGATAAGAGTGGGAGAAGCGAAATTCAATCCAGTACCTCTATATAGATCAAATATGTATGGTGGAGGATTTAATACAGTATCGAGATTGATACCGCCTGTCCTTGGTTTTGTCCATGCCACAAACATCTGCCCTGCTGCTTTATCTGTCTGCAGTACACTGGCTGTCGTGATGATCGGCACATCGTAAGGCAGGTAGATACAGTACTCATTTGAAGGTACACTCACTACTTTGTTGTATTGATATAGCCCGTTAGGAGACTCATCAGAAAAATTAGCAAGTACCCTGTAGCAGATATACTCTCCATGTACTGCGGTATAGTCAGTATAAGTAGTGTCAAATACATTGTCAGCGATCATGGTATAGCCCCTGCCTGCCAGCCCTGTCTCACAGTATGCAGGTATGAAAGGATTGCTACCGATGCGCCTCCATATCGAGAAGCCACGGAAGTTGTGGATGCTGTCGCACTTGTATGGGTTCTGCCAGTGTACGATGATGCTTTTGCCGGGAGGATAGACAGTGTCTGTGAGGTTAAGAGGAGGCGGTGCTATCACTTCTATGGTCCATGTCTTGAGATCAGTCTTTGGGTTTGGATTATTGTTTGTCGCCTCGAATAGTATCTGATATGGCTGCTCGCGTATGTCCAGACATACTGTATTCCATTGGAAAATACCTTTGGCAGGATTGCCGGTGATCGGTGTCTGGCCGACTATATTAGTGAAGGTAGCAGGACTGAGACTATCCGGAAATATAGTAGGATCACCTGCCAATGGACCTCCGTATCCATTTAGCGTGACCGTATGGTTAGGATTAGGGTCGGTACCGGTGACAGTGCCGAATAGTTTATCACCGGCCCGTATACAGGTATCCATTGGTATGTTTACCACGGGCGGTTGAGTGGAGTCATCGAGTACGATGATCTGCATATCCCTGTCTATAGTGCCCTGTAGTAATCCCCGCCTGTACCAGCTGATCAGAAATGCGACATTGTATATACCCTGCATCTGTGGAGTAGCCCACATATACATTCCTGTATGTATGTTTAGGGTTTCAGTATCAGTTGGCTCGGGTCCGGGAGAGATATAAGTGGGGTCTATATACCCCGGTACAATGATACCCTGTGCCTGAAGGGGTATGATCATGCTGACGTTTATACTGTCACCTGCAGCATCATATATCGCCGGACTATGCCAGAATGTATCACCGACATAGGCAAAGTCTACCGGAGCATGCAGGCATAGCGGCGAATTGGCATAACCATTATCCTGTACATTGCTGGGGAAGAATATTGTGTCCTCAATATAAAACTGGACATTGACAGATGTAGCTATGTTTATGATATCGGCATTACGGTTCGGGTCTGTCATTGATACTACATAGAAATTACTAGGCGGAGGCGGAGAACCGGGATAAGTATGCGAACCAACGTAAAGATTATATTTGATGTCGTTTCCGAGTGGTACACCATTGGGAACAGGGTCCGGGGGATATACCGGGCCATTGACACGGGCCACTACCAGTACCGGGCTGCCATCGCCCCAGTCTATCGGCAGGCTATCTCGGTCAGCCTGTACGCTGCTCTGTTTGGTCCATGTAGCTATGGTCACTACTACGGTATTGGGGCCGGTCCAGAAATAAGTGATCTCTCCTGCACGGTTGTGGGTGGCAGAGACCTGCTGCACCCCGAGGAGCAACATCAATACGATAATCAAAAAGGAAAATAAAGGC
Source organism: Bacteroidota bacterium (assembly GCA_003165135.1). GTDB lineage: Bacteria > Bacteroidota > Bacteroidia > Chitinophagales > LD1 > UBA1941. Next base: position 6,286 of record PLSN01000196.1, on the reverse strand, counting down.
CCTTTATTCATTGACGGCAAGTTAGCAAAAATAAGACTTATGGAAACGTTAAAAAGTGGGGCTTAGTATCTTTACTTTGTCTCTTCTTTGAAGAGGTCCTTCTCTTTTACTACTTCTACCAGGTCGCCTGAGGTCAGGGTCTTGGATATAAGTTTGAATGGTGCCTTGATCACGGTCTGGCCTTCTTTGAGCCCGGAGAGAATCTCGATATAGTCGGCGTCTTGTATGCCTGTGGTGACATTCATAGATTTAGCCTTGCCGTTTTCTACTATGAAGACCAGCTCCTGTACTGTTTTCTTTTCTTTAGCAGCGTCATCAGAAGCTTTTGATTTGTCTGTCTTGTCTTCTTTCGTGTCTTTCTCCTCACGGGTAGTGACGGACTGGATAGGCACGGTGAGGATGTTGGCCTTTTCATTGGTCTTGATATCGACGGTGGCAGACATACCCGGACGGAAAGGATACTCCTGTCCATGCGCGGCATCGATGAGCTCAGCATAGGAGTCTTTGAGCAGTTTCACCTTGACGGTGAAATTGATGGCCTGTGAGGTGCTCACTACCGCAGTAGCAGAGCTGGTAGAGGAGTAGGCTATCTCACTGACCACGCCTTTGAACTTTTTATTGAGATAGGCATCTCCCTCGACGGAAGCCGTATCGCCGATCTTGACCTTTAGCACGTCATTCTCGCTGACATCCACCTCAGCCTGCATTTGGTCGAGGTCGGCTATGCGGATCAGCTCGGTACCTGCCATCTGTGCTGTACCTACGACGCGCTCACCGAGCTTGACACTGCTGAGAGATACGATACCGGTCATTGGGGCGTATATGCGGGTCTTGACGAGGTTATCATTGGCCTGGGTGAGCTGCGCTTCGCTGTTATTGACACTAAATATGGCTGCATTGAGTTGCTCCTTGGTAGTGGCGAGAGTAGTCTCGGCGTTTTTCAGCGTATTGGTGGCCATATCAAAATCGGCGTCGGCTATGATCTTTTCATCATGCAGTTGCTTCTGTCTGTTGAATGTGATGACAGCCTGATCGTAGAGCACCTTGCTGCTATTGAAAGTAGCCTCGGCGGCCATCCTGTTGGCACGTACCTGACTGAGTCCGGCCTGTGCCTGGCTGACGAGGGATTCGTATATCACGGGGTTGATCTCTATGAGCAGGTCGCCTTTTTTAACGCTGTCACCTTCTTTGACATTGAGGAGTATGATCTCGCCGGAGACCTCAGAGCTGATCTTGACCTCTGTCTCAGGGTGTATCTTACCACTGGCAGTCACTGTCTCAATGATGGAGCGGTTTTGGGCCTTCTCGACTGCTACCTGCCTGATACCGCTGTCACCTATGAGGCCTTTCTTTTTAGCTATGACGAGGCCTATCACTGTTACTACTAGCACTACACCGATTATGATCAGCAATCTGTTGTTCTTCATCTGATTTGTTTTGATCTTAGTTTAGAGTGATAGGTTTGCCCTGATAGAAATCAAGCACTTTGACACTGAAAATGTAATTGTACTTGGCCTGAATAGCATTGGATTCTGACCTGGCTAGAGCATCGCGGGTCTGCTCCAGTTCATATGCCGCTGCCAGTCCTGCATCATATCGCTTTTGAGCCACCTCAAAGGCTTTTTGCTGAGACTCGAGTGCTTTGAGGTTGGCGCTATATGCCTGCGCATAACCCTTTGCGTTGGCATATGCCTGATAGACATTTTGCTGCAGGGTATTGTCAGCGGCCTGTATGTTTAACTGCTGTATCTTATACTGCAACTTAGCATTAGCGATAGCAGTCATTCTTTGCCAGCCGGTAAATAATGGCAGGTTCATGTTGATGCTGATGTTATTGGCAAAGTTTTGATTGAACTGGTCCTTTGCAGAAGTAGGTGTTTCTGTAGATTGAATATACGGGGGAGTGCTTGTGAATCCGGTGATATTCGTAGTAGATGCTTTATTAAAATAATCATCACGCGTGTTATAGGATATAGAAAATGTCGGGCTAAGATTTCCTTTGGCGATCTTGATACTGTATAAAGCGCTTAGCACTCTGGCCTGAGCAGATTTGATCGATGGTTGGTTAAGGAGTGCATATTGGTATATATCATGAGCGTTAAGGTGGTCAAAGCTCATCACCTCACCGATATTTATCTCCGGCACTATTACATCTATAGAGGCCATATCAGGCAGTTGCAATGCGATCTGCAAGGCCAGGATAGAAAGATCATTGCTGTTTTGCTGGCTGATCACGGTAGCCTGGTCGCGTGCCAACTGAGCTTCGAAATCATAGATTGCGCTTTCGGCCATTGTTCCAGCCCTGATCTTTGATTTTGCCACATCTAGTTGGGACTGTGAAATATTGACCTGTTTCTGTGCTGCCTTGACCAGTTCTTTATTGAGTACTATCTGAAGAAAAAGATTGGTGACATTAAGTACTGTGTTATTGATTGTGTTGAGATAGTCCGAATTGGCTGCCTGAAAATCGTACTTGTCTTTTTTGATCAGGTTGAGCTGAGTAAGCCCCATAAATATATTAAGGTTCGCCTGGCCGGTGGGTAAAAAAGTTTGCGAATTCTGTTTTATGAAGGTATAGTTTACGGGATTGATCGAATAGCCGAAGTTGAAACCATAGCTGGGGGTCACGCTTAACGTAGGTAGAAGATTGATCTTGCTTTGTACATAAGTGTTACTAAGCATTTTTCTATTGATGTCAGCCTGTTGTACTGCGATATTACTGTCTATAGCATCTCTGATACATTCTTCCAGTGTCCAGGCTTTTTTTTGAGATTGGGCCTGTGATGAAAACGCAGCGGTGAAGGCAATAAGCAAGAGCAAAAATGATCGATTCAAAACTCAAAAATTTGACGGCTAAAGTAATGTTTTTAGGGACGTATTGATATTAAATTTATTGCAACATGCAGCACTGAAACAATAAATAGGCAGGTATAGTTCTCATTTCCATCCGAAATGGTGTTTTATCCTCTTCTTCTGCTCTTCATGGTGTCTGAAGTGCATATTGCAAAGAGAGATCCATTCGGTAGTATTGAGATAATCAAATATCGGGTGCTTGGCCTTATAGGATGGGTCAGCATCGGGTATCCTGCTGATGTAGGAGGAAGACAGTTGTTTGATCTCATTGAGCTTTGAGATAAGTTGTTCTTTGGAATCGGGTTGCTTTGGCTCTACAGCAACCTTTTCGGGCATTTTGACCTTGATAGTTGGCATCTTTCCCATCAGAAAGACCAGATGTCCTTTCCAGTTCTTGCCTTTGCCCTGCTCAGCACCTTCTTTGGTCAGGCATTGTTCTGCTTTTTTATAAAAGAAGCCCTTGGTGCTCATCCACAGGTGGATATATACCTGACCGATGGACCATTCTTTAGGCGATGGCTTCATGAGCAACTGCTCAAGGGTATAATGGTCGAGGTCATTGATGTATTTATCTATTACGGTCTGTGTCTTGCTTTCGAGTCTTGCGGTATTCATGATGCGTGTTTTGACAGGTCTAATGTAGGAAAACTTACTGTCAATAAAAGCAAAAGGCACCCCTGCAGAGGTGCCCTTCAGGACAAATATGTTTGATGCTTTTATTTGCTGGCTACCGCCTCGAGTGAAGCTACTTCCGTGATACCTTGTGCAGTCACTTCGTAGAAGCTTTGATTGTCAGTATATACATCACCTTTGAATGTCAGCTTTGGCTCGATGNNATGACCATGTCGACGTTCTTGCCATCGGCGGTCATTTTCTTCAGGTCTTCTTTCAGGGCCTGATAGCTGGCCTGGTCATTTACGTTAGGATGGTTAGAGCCGAGTTCTATCTTATAAGTATTGTTATTCAGTGCTATATTGACAGATACATCCGAAGGCGATATCTGTATATTTTCGTTCTCAGTACGGTTGCTGAATTTAGGTCTGCTGACGCTATAGTTGATATCATTGCTGGCAAGTGCACCTGATTCGATGTTCGCGCCGCTGGCATCTATCTTCATGGCAAACTTCTTTGGAGATGCTTTCTTGCAGATAGACTGTGATACTTTCTGGCCGTTTATCACGGTTGAGATCACTATGGTGTAGTCTTCTTCAGAGCCCAGCTTAGCATCCATTACGTTCATATATAGACCTGAACCCTTTGATACCGCATTACCTGCTTTGTCCTTTACTTCATAGTTGATCAGGAATGATGGTATCGGCAGTGTCTCTCCTGTATTGAGGTCATTCACATTGAACTTAAGATATGCATAGTCCCAGCTATTTTGTGTCAGATCTACAGTGGTAAACTGAAATTGGGGTTTCGTAGTTTTATCTGAGGTACCTCCGGCGAAAGTAGTTTGGAATCCTAAAACGAGGAGGGCGGTAAATAGTAGAGCGATCTTTTTCATAACAATTAGTTTTAGTTTCTATTACGGGTCTTCACTAAACTATGTTACGATTATCACGAGCCTTTGTTACATCGTATAGATTGTTTGCATTGAAAATCAACCATTTTTATCGCAGAAATGCCATAAAAAAGAGTGAAACATGCCTATTTATCTACCTATGGTCTTGTGCGCTTCTTCCAGTTTGCTGCCTATCTGACCTGTCAAAATGTGCCAGAACATCACAAAGTCAGAACCAAGGCTCCACAATGGATATGTAAACGTAGCAGGCCTGTTTTTCTCCAGAAAGAAATGTCCTACCCATGCAAAGCCATAACCTGCTATCGGAATAAAAACAAACAATATAGGATGCCAGGTAAACAGTCCAATAAGAAATAGCGCTATCACAATACCAGTACCGATGAAGTGCAGGGTGCGGTTGACGGGCAGTGAGTGCTCTGTCAGATAGTATGGATAGAAATCCCAAAACGTTGTGTATTTTCTGTCTGCCATATTTTTAATTTAAAAGTTAAAAATTAAGAGTTAAAAGTTTGTTTCCTTGTCTATCGTCTAATATCTCAAGTCTATTTCTTCGTACTCTTCTTGATCTCATCTTTGAGTGCCTGTGCGGAGACAGAGTTTATGTTTTCTTCTTTGGCTTTTATGATGGCATAGTCACATGCCTTGGTTGCTTCTGACATATTGCCCAGCTTATATTGCAGATAGGCATATGTCGTATTGTTATTCGCATTGTTCTTTAGGTTTACGGCCTTATATGCCCATTCAGATGCCTTTTTGAGATACTTGGTCTCACTGGCATTGAGGTAATACTGCCATGCTACATCGCTGAGCAGGTTGGCATTTGCCGCCCCGTATTTTTTGATATAATCGGTGGCGAATTTATCATAAGTATCGATCTTGGCAGTATGCATGTAGTAGTCCATTTCCATTTTTGCCACCAGCTGCTTGCTATCCGTGCTATTGCCTTTGACCAGGTCGATGGCTTCTTTCAGCGTTTTTTCGTCTGAGTTTGATATAGCCTGCTCGAGCGCCTGATGTGCCAGCGCATCGATCTTATTGCTATATTCTTTCTCTCCGAATTTTGTCACCATGTCGCTTTTGTATTTCACAAGAGCGTCTATGCCGGGAGAGGGATATTTGTCAGTGAGCTCAAAGGCGATAGGCAGGTAGTTTGCCTTAGGCCAGTTCTGAGTAGTAGCCTGTTTGAGGAATTCACCAAAGATGCCATCATTCTCCCTGCCCGAAGTTTTGAATAGGCGCATATACTCCTCCATGAATGCCTCGTCGCGGGTGCCGGCAGCATATTTGCGGTCCATGTCCACCATCATGTCGGGTATAGGCGGGGCTGCGGTCCTGCCACCATTGATCAGGCCTGTGGCATCAAGGCCACCTATCACTTTGTTTTTGATAGAACCGTTGCCATCGAGCCACAGGAGGGTAGGGTAGGCCGTGACCTGAAAACGTGTAGCGATCGAAGGGCCTTCGTCCTTCTCCATGTCAAACTTTACATTGATGTAGTTGTTATTGAAATAAGCACCCACGGTACTATCTGTAAAGACCGTCGAGGCGAGGCGCTTGCAGGGGCCGCACCAGGAGGTATAGCAGTCTATGAAGACAAGCTTGCCTTCTTTTTTGGCCTCGTCGAGTGCCTGCTGAAATGTCAGGTCATGGTGAAAGTCTATACCGGTAGCAAAAGACTGCACCGAGGGAATAAGGGTCAGGGCGGAGATAAGTATCCGGGTCAAATGTTTCATACTACAAATTTATAAAAGGTTCGGCAGATTAAAGAAGTACAATTTAGTCCAAAGAGGCGAATCTCCAAACCCAAAAATTCAAAAAAGGCTAAGCTGTTTTCATTCCTTTTTCCGTGTCACATTTTTTTCACTTATACATTAAAAAAAATCCTTTTTTACCAGCTTAACCCCCCTT